>CAXTCH010000141.1:0-8016 GCA_964241945.1 uncultured Mucilaginibacter sp. | reverse complement strand
GTACTGATTTTTGCGATATAAGGAATTCCCGATGCTAAACTGATACGATTGATAATTTAGCACCGGCTGTCCGAAACCATCTGTCCACACCGGCTGCCCAGCGCCGGGTTTAGCAGGAATGACTTGATACAACTTCAAGTCGGCTCTTTGCCCGGCTAAAATATGTTGAGGTGAAGGAATTATCCAGGAATTTACGGCGGCTGACTTTCCATACGCATACTGCAACACAGACTGCGTTTTTGTAAGCAAACTATGCGGAACAGGGCTGGCCAACAACCAGAACACCCAGCTTTGATTGCCCGGAACAGACGCAGCATTTGCATATTGTTTAATAACTGCTTTACGCTGCTGTAACTGCATCAGCGCCTGCAAGGCTGCCTGCAGGTACCGGGCATCTGCCCTGCTGCTGCCCTCAGCACAAATGGCAAAGCGCAAGGTGGCGGTGTCTACTTCTAATCCAAAGCCACCGCTCCCGTTGATCTTCACTAAAAGCTTACCGCCTTCGGTTTGCACCTGAATCGGCGCGTTTGCTGAGGGTGAACTGCTTATAGTTTGATAGGTATATACAGTACCGCCGGGACGGCTGATGCCTTGCACTACTCTAATGTTGCCGCCGGAGGTCAGCCAGGCATCGGTGAGCCATGTATTTATAGAGTCGGCAGGCGTATAGGTCTGCCAGTGCAGGTTGAGCTGTACCTGCGGCTTCGGGCCGCTAAAATGCTTTAATTGTTGTTGTGTAAACAGGTAGAGCGGCATTTGGGCATTTACCACGCTGTTTAACCGGTTGAGTAACTGCCAGTAATTACTGATGCCTCGAACAGGGGTATTACGAGTTGAACGGATCTGGCTGTTCAATCGGGCAGTATCAATGCGATTAAACCCCGCATTAAATTCATGAACTTCATAACCTTTCTTTTGCAACGAATCTACCTGGGCTTTATAACGCTGATATGTTTCCGTCAACGCTTCTTTAGGAATCAGCACCCATCCTTTGGCTTTTGCAAACGGCACCTGCTTTTGCCAAACCGGCCAGGCCAGCAACAGGGCAATCAGTATCAGTAAAGTGCAGCGTACCAGCATCAGCAGTACATCGGTAAATTGAAAACTACGGCTGCTCTTTTTTGATGCGGCCGCAATTAAGGCTATACTCCCCACCTTCAGCACTTTACCCTGCCTGATATTCCATAAATGGATAACCAGCGGAACTGCCAATGCAGTCAGTCCCCATAACCAAAAAGCGTTTAATAAGTGCAACAAGTCCGTTTTTCTATTTTATGCGTTTATGTGCTATTTGTTACTCAATCAATTTAACTGAGGTCTGAGCTGGGTACTCTGCCGAGAAACCATGCTCAGGCTGGCTTATGCGCTTATTCACTATTCACAACTCACTATTCACTAATTTAAATTCCCTTATTGCGCTGTACCAAGAAGTCTTGCAGGGCCTGGTCCAGCGGCCGGGCCGTACTCAGCAGTCGGTAGGTTATACCTTTGCTCAGCATTCGACGTTTGATTTCGGCCATGTACGTTTCCAGCTTTTCCTGGTAATTTTTTTTGGTTTGAGGACTGATGGCCACTGTTTCACCGGTTTCCAAATCCTGCAAACTGGTATATCCTTTAAAATCAAAGTTAAGCTCATCCTCCCCCATCAGGTGAAATACAATAACCTCGTGCCGGAGGGCACTTAAGGAATCCAATAAATGGCTGATTTCATGGCCCGTCTCGTACATATCGGTTACGAAAACCAGCAGCTCCTTACGATGCTGCCCGCTGAACAGCGCTTTGTATTGCACCGGGTTGGTAAATGTACCTGCCGGTTTAATCAAATCCAATTGATGATACAGCCGCTGCAAATGGTGCGGGTCGGGCCGGGAATTGAGATTATACAAATGACCTTCATTAAACACCGATAACCCTACGGCATCGCCCGAAAGGCTGGCTAAGTACGCCAGCGAGGCCGACAAATATTTAGCATATTCAATTTTGCTGAGGGTACCGTCATTATGATTCATCGAGGCACTGGCATCTATCAAAAACTTTACGGATATACTGGTTTCTACCTCCGACTCACGGATATAATACCTGTCCGACCGGGCATACATGCGCCAGTCCATCCAGCGCAAATCATCCCCCGGCTGGTAACTGCGGTATTGGCTGAATTCTAAACCTGGCCCCTTCACGGTGCTTTTGTTAAAGCCGTTCATAAAGCCATCCACTACCGTTTTCGCCAGCAGTGGCAAGTTTTTAATGGTCAGCAATACTTTAGGGTCGAGCTGCATGTAGGGTTAATTGTTGAGGATAGACAAGTGTTAAGGCCGAGGAAGAAATTGCAAATTGTGAAAATGCCTTTTAGTTCTTTCACGCCGGTTTCGACACCTTCACTTCCCTTCTTATATCTTCGGTCTTTCTATTAGTTTCAAAATCTCTACAGTGGCCTTGTCTGAAGTAATACCCTCGGCTTCCGCCCTGAAGTTCATCAGCACCCGGTGCCTCAGTACCGGTACTGCCATGGCATGGATATCTTCCATCAATACTGCGTAACGGCCTTTCAACAAGGCACGTGCTTTGGCGGTTAAAATCAATGCCTGTCCCGCGCGCGGACCGGCACCCCAGCGCACCCATTCCTTTACGTAGGGTAAGGTGCTGGTATCAGGCCGCGTGGCACGGATTATCTGACTTACATACCTTACTAAGTCTTCATTAATCGATACCTGCCTTACCAGCGCCTGCGCCTGCTTAATTTCGTCAGCCGTAATTACAGCATTTACTTGTGCATTGCGAGTGCCGGTGGTGCGGTTCAATACTTCAAACTCCTCCTGCTCGGTAGGATAACCAATACGCACCAGCAGCAAAAAACGGTCGAGCTGGGCTTCGGGCAAGGGGTAGGTTCCCGCTTGTTCAATAGGGTTTTGTGTAGCCAGGATAAAAAACGGCTTATCCAGCGGATAAGTTTGTCCGCCGTAAGTCACTTCAAACTCCTGCATGGCTTCCAACAAAGCCGATTGTGTTTTGGGCGGCGTACGATTAATTTCATCCGCCAAAATGATATTGGCAAACAGCGGCCCTTTGTTAAATTTAAAGAAACGCTTGCCGGTAATATGATCTTCCTCCAGTACCTCGGTACCAATAATGTCGGTCGGCATCAGGTCGGGGGTAAACTGAATGCGCCTGAAGGGCAGATGCAGCGCCTGTGCCATGGTTTTCACCAGCAGCGTTTTAGCCAGGCCGGGCACCCCCTCCAGCAAACAATGGCCGCCAGCTAAAAAGGCCACCAGCAGCTCATCGAGGATATGTTCCTGGCCTACAATTACTTTTTGAATTTCGGTTTTTAGCTGCGGGAGTTTGCCCAGCAGCGTTTTTACTTGTTGTTCGGTAAGTTCCAAAACGGCAGAGGTGGTTAAGTACAGTACGCTTAGTTTTCGTTTTCTAATATATTGCACTTTTTAACAAGTCGTTCATTTTCGTAATAACTTTTAAAGAAAGTATCTTAAAAATTACAAGCCTGATAATTTATTTGTCGCAGCAGGCTAAAATTTTGTGCTATTTTTAGATTTTTAACTGCAAATGGCCCTCAGTTCAAAGTTTACGTTTACCCGCTTCAGCTACCATTCCGGTGACTGGGATACCGACCAGCGTATGCCGGTAAACATCCTGAATTCACTGCTGGAGTATACCACCATACCGATTGAGCAAAAAGAAAAAGTACTGCCGCTGAGCAGCGCCGACATATTCGCCTATCCGTTTGCTTACCTGAGCGGTCACAAGCTGGTACAGTTTGATGCGCAGGAACGGGCCAACTTTAAAAAGTACGTGCAAAACGGAGGTTTTGTGTTTGTGGATGACTGCAACCACGATATTGACGGCCTGTTTGCCAAATCCTTTGAGGCACAGATGACGGCACTGTTCGGGCCGAATGCCTTGAAGAAGATACCGAACAATCACCAGATCTATCATTCCTTTTTTAAGTTTGAGAAAGGCCCGCCCACCACCTCTTTTGAACTCAACGGCTGGGGCGATGACCTGGTGCATGATTACTTAAAGGCCATTGAAATTAACGGCCGCATTGCCGTACTATACAGCAACAAAGATTACGGCTGCGAATGGGACTACGATTTTAGGAATAAGCGCTTTTTGGCCGAAGACAATACCAAATTTGGGGTAAATATTGTGGTGTATGCCATGCAGAGCTAATAAGTTTTGCAATATTTGCCTTAAATTTTTTGGTAAAAACGTGATCAATTCTTACTATATTATACAAAACGGCGAACAAGTAGGTCCGCTATCATTTGAAGAGTTAACCAAGCAATCTTTAACTCCGGATTCACAAGTGTCGTCATCAGCTGGCTCCGACTGGCAAACTGCAGCAGACTTACCCGAGCTTACAAATTATTTTTATAACAAAGGTTTTTACATTGTAGGTGAGGATTCGATGGCCGGTTTCTGGTGGCGATTTTTAGCCTTTCTGTTTGATTACTTTATCCTTACTTATCCAACGCTTTTGGTTTTCGATGCGTTAAAAGGTGCAGGTTGGTATGACGGGCTTGCAATTGACATTTTTCATTCACCCCTAAACTCATCCGGTCTTTTCATAAATGGCATCATTTCAATGACTGTTACCATAATTTACAATACCATTTTTGAATTGACCTCAATGAGGGGAAGTTTAGGAAAGTTTTTTTGCAGGCTTGCTGTTGTAAATGCTATAGGGCAAAAAGAAACTTTTGCACAGGCATTACTTAGAAATGCTGGAAAATTGGCATCCAGCTTATTTTTCAATATAGGATATCTCAGTATTTTTTGGAGCCCGTATCAACAGACATGGCATGATAACTGGGCCAAAACTTACGTTATCCGTAAACCAGTAATACCACGATAGACTGCTATATCTTTACCTTTTCATTACCAGTTATTTTGTAATTTTGTAGTATGAATGCTGATGCTTTGAAATCGCTGCCGGGTCGTTATTGCAATTCCTTAACTGAATACTCGCGCTTTGTTACCCGTGAAGTACAGATCGGCGATGTGCCTATGGGCGGTAATAACCCTATCCGTATCCAGAGCATGACCACCACGGATACCATGGATACTATGGGCACGGTGGAGCAAAGCATCCGCATGGTAAATGCAGGTTGTGAATATGTACGCATCACGGCACCCAGCATCAAAGAAGCACAAAATTTGGCCGAAATCAAAAAACAGCTGCGCAGCCGCGGGTATACCGTTCCACTCGTGGCTGATATCCATTTTACGCCCAACGCAGCCGAGGTAGCCGCCCGTATTGTAGAAAAGGTGCGGGTAAACCCCGGTAATTATGCCGATAAAAAACGCTTTGATGAGATTGACTATACCGATGCCGAATATCAGGGAGAGTTGGACCGTATTTTCCAGAAATTTGCACCATTGGTAAAAATTTGTAAAGAATATGGTACGGCTATGCGCATCGGCACCAATCACGGCTCATTGTCCGACCGGATTATGAGCCGCTACGGCGATACGCCGCAGGGTATGGTAGAATCGGCTATGGAGTTTATGCGCATGTGCGAGGCGCTGAACTACTATAATTTGGTCATCTCCATGAAATCCAGCAACCCGCAGGTAATGGTGCAAGCCTACCGCCTACTGGTAGAAACCATGGTAGCCGAGGGCATGAACTATCCGTTGCACCTGGGTGTTACCGAAGCCGGTGACGGTGAGGATGGTCGTATCAAATCTGCCGTAGGTATCGGCACCCTGCTGGAAGACGGCTTGGGCGATACCGTACGTGTATCACTCACTGAGGAACCGGAGGCCGAAGCGCCGGTAGCCATTGCACTGGTAGAGCGGTATTCAGCGAGAAGTCAAAAATCAAAAATCAAAAATCAAAATATTGAATTGTCTACCGTTGACGAATTTGAGATTGAACTTCCGAAGTCTGAAATTTATAACCCGTATAGCTACCAAAAACGCGAAACTTATGAGGCCAATGCCTTTATAGGTGGTCATATGGTGCCTCGCGTAGTGGTAGATCTATCTCAGCAGAACCTGAAAGATCCGGCGGTATTAAATGATGTCGGTTACCTATATTCGGCCATGCTGGATAAATACAATATGGCCGACCAATCGGTAGATTTTGTATATCTGGCCGATCAACTGCCTTCATTTACCTTTCCGGGCAATTTAAAACAGTTGTATAATTACCGCACCTGGCTGTCGCTAACCAATCAAACCAACTGCCATCCCGTGTTTACGTTAGCCGAATATGTGCAGCCCGAAGTGAACCGCAGTTCGGCACTTAACCTGGTAAAAATTAAACCGGCTGACTTACATTCCGACAACTTTGGGATTTTACCGTTAGATAAAAGCCTGGTATTCGTACTCGAAACCGAAGAACTGCACGGCATGGCCGACCAGCGCAGTTTCTTTTTGCAAATGAAAAAATTTGGACTGGATGTGCCGGTGATCATTAAGCGGAGTTACAGATTTGAAGAAAAGTCAAAAGTCGAAAGTCAGAATAGTTTAGCTGATGATACCTCAGTATTAGAACACTCACTGTCGGCTACAGGTCATCCTGCACCGACCACCGACTACACTACTCTCCTTCAACTTTATGCGGCTACCGACATGGGTGCCTTACTGGTGGATGGTTTTGGAGACGGTATATGGATTGATGCGCCTGAGCTGCCGGTTGCAGCCATCACTTCGACCGCCTTTGGTATTTTGCAGGCCACCCGTTCACGGATATCAAAAACAGAATACATCTCGTGCCCCAGCTGTGGCCGTACTTTGTTTGATTTGCAGGAAACCACGCAGATGATCCGCAGTCGTACCAGCCACCTGAAAGGGTTGAAAATTGGCATCATGGGCTGCATTGTAAACGGCCCCGGTGAAATGGCCGATGCCGATTATGGCTATGTGGGCGCCGGTCCGGGCAAAATTACCTTGTACCGGGGTAAAGAAGTGGTGAAAAAGAATGTAAATACCCTTAATGCCTTGGATGAACTGATTGGTATTATACAAGAGGATGGTAACTGGGTAGAGCCGGCAATATAAGCCATTTGTTTTTTAACCGGAAAATCATAAGAAATAAAATATCGCCTTGTGCTAATTAAATAAGGAGGCATTTAATATAATTGAATGTTTTTGAGCTTTTATTTAAATTAACACTAACCCATTTAAGAAAGCTTCAAAGTCATTTTTAGCTTCGGGATATAAAGTATCTGAGGAATAGCATAGTAGCTGTATTGTGCCTTTTGAATTGGAGTAATAATAACCCAGATACTTAAGTTTGATTCCCTTTATTGTTGCCGACATCGACACACACAACACTTTAATACCGTTCACCATTCTGTATTCCTGACTTGTGATTACAGCATCAGAAGCAGCTTTTTGTGCATTTATTAACGCAATCTCTCCCATATTTTTAACATCTATTGGAGTTTTTTCACTAAGAAATACAGCAGCATCATTGCCCGATTTTAAACCAAAGCGATATTCGATATTAACTTCATTATCCTTGTGTGCTGATACCGTCCATTTCTGAGGATTTATAAAAACGCCTACATTAACGGTATTGCTTTTTAAAACGAAAGTTTGATTAGCTGTTTTTGAAAACTTATAGGGATTTAATTTTATTAAGCCAGCTTCATCATTCTCTGTTGTGCTGTCTTTTATATATCTCCAAGTGCCGTCATCACATAATACCACTCTTTTGCCGTTTTCAGTTAAAGCATTCGTTTGAGCTTTTAATACGGTAACACTTGTTAAAAATAAAATGAAAGTAAGAGTTTGTTCATTGCTGATTGTGATAAGGAGGTGTTTTGAAATTAATGATTCAAAGATAATATTATTTAAACTGCGTCCACCATTTATTCACATAAGGTCCTTTCACTTCTATAGGTTCTCCCGGTTCAGGCATCAACAAATCGATATGTTTTTGCTGTGCATACTCCAGCAGCCGGTCGCCAGGTTCGTACCAGGGATGCGGGGCCAGCGGGAAGGTAGCCCAATGGATGGGCATCATCAGTTTGCCACGCAATGCCA
>CAXTCH010000140.1:0-8047 GCA_964241945.1 uncultured Mucilaginibacter sp. | reverse complement strand
AGGTGCTGACACTTAAAAAATTATACGGCACTATTGACGCTATGCCTATGCGTAAGGAGGAAATTAAAAAATCATAGCACGCAACCACCTGACCCATAGCCCATCGGAGATATGACATCGCTGTGGAAAATCAGCATTTAAACAAATGATTGATTTTCTTATTTTTGCAAAGTTTAGCCATTTGCATTATGCCGGAGTTATCGTTAGTCATCACAGTATTAAATGAAAAAGATAACATTAAGCCGCTGATTACTGAAATCAGGTCGGCTTTGGGATCTTTGGATTATGAGGTGGTTTTTGTTGACGATGGTTCGGAAGACGGAACCCAGAAAGAAATTATCCGGAACGCAGACGAACGCATTAAACTGGTAGAACTGCGTAAAAATTACGGTCAAAGTACCGCCATGACTGCCGGCATTGACCATACAACGGGCGACTATATTGCTTTATTAGACGGCGATTTGCAGAACGACCCCAATGATATTCCTTTTATGCTCAACAAGCTCAAAGAAGAAGATTGGGATGTAGTGGCCGGCAACCGTAAAAACCGCCAGGACGGTATGTTTTTACGAAAAATACCGAGCAGAATAGCCAACGCCATTATCCGCAAGATGACTGGCGTGTATATTAAAGATTATGGCTGCACCCTAAAGATATTCCGCCGGGAAATAGCTGAAAATTTGGGTTTATATGGCGAACTGCACCGATTTATTCCGGTACTGGCAAAATTACAGGGCGCACGTATTACACAGGTTGACGTTACACACCACGCACGTATTCATGGACAGTCTAAATATGGCATTAACCGCACTTTTAAAGTAATCAGCGATTTGATGCTGATGGTGTTTTTTCGCAAATACATTCAAAAGCCAATGCACTTGTTTGGCAGCATGGGTTTTGTGTCTTTATTTCTGGGTATAATCATTAATACTTATTTGCTCATATTGAAGATTATGGGCCGCGATATCGGCGGTAAGCCCCTGCTGATTTTAGGCCTTATATTTTTGCTGGGCGGTATTCAGCTGATTACATTGGGCATACTGGCTGAAGTGAATGTGCGCACTTATTTCGAATCGCAGAACAAAAAAACCTATCAGGTACGAAAGGTATATACCGGCAGCAAACTTTCTGCTGCTATGCCTGTTAGCGTGTAAATTTTCCTGCCTGCAACCATGCCCTTATCCAACGTCAGAACTTTTTTTTCTGATAAACGCCTGCTGGTGCTTATTGCCTTGAGCTGTATAAGTTACTTTGTTAATTTAGGCAAAGCGCCCATTTACATCTTAGACGAAGCAAAAAATGCGCAATGTGCACGCGAAATGCTGCAGCGCCACGACTGGGTTGTGCCCACCTTTAATCAGCAGTTACGCACAGATAAACCCCCATTGCATTATTTCGCTATGGCTTTTGCTTACTACAACTGGGGAGTTTCGGCATTCACCGCACGCCTGTTTTCGGCAGTTTGCGGCTTACTTACTATAATTATCACTTACTGTTTTGTGTTACGGTATGCTAATAAACGTACTGCGTTTCTAAGCGGCTTAATATTGTTAGCTTCATGGCATTTCAATTTCGAAATGCGCCTTTCTGTTCCCGATCCTTATTTAATACTGATTACTACTGCTGCACTTTACAGTTTTTTCATTTTCTACACATCCGGTCTTACACAATACCGGTTTATAGTATTTACTTATATTTTGTTGGGATTTGGTATTTTAAGCAAAGGTCCGGTAGCTTTTATATTGCCGGCCTTAGCTATCGGAACATTTTTAGTTGTACAGAAACAGTTTAAATACGATACTATACGACGATTGAAATTAATCTACGGAATCATCCTTATGCTGCTTGTTTGCTTGCCTTGGTACATTTTGGTGCACCAGCAAACACAAGGCGCCTGGACCCAGGGCTTCTTTTTCAAAAATAATTTAAGGCGCTATTTTCATGCACGTGAGAAGCATAACGGCTTTTATGTGCTGTCTGTAGTTTATGTACTTTTAGGCATGATGCCGGTTACCTTCTTCAGTGTACCGGCTACACGTTATGTTTGGTCTGTGTTTAAAAATTACCTGCTGGTGCAATTCTGTATAATTTCCGCATTGGCAATGTTACTGTTTTTTACCTTATCGAAAACTCAGCTACCCAACTATCCTATTCCCTGTTACCCGTTTTTAAGTATTGCTGCAGCTTGCTACTTTAATCATGTACTACAGCGTCAACGCTCTTTCGGGGTTATATTATGGGTTATCGCATCGGTAGCGGCACTATTTCCTGCGGCCATGTATGTTTTCACTCATGCTGAATACAGTATGCTGGCTTTTCCGCACTTATGGTTGTTCTTTTTGGTGATGCCTGCAGGAGCAATCATCGCTATAGTGCTATATTACAAAGCGAAACCCGGTAAGCAGCATATTTTTGCCGTTAGCGCCGTACTGTTTACCTTTATAGCAACGGCATGGCTTTTAAATCTGTATGCTTATCCTGCCATCTATACTTCAAATCCGGTGGTTAACGGCTCAAAAATGCACAAAATACAAGAGCCGTTGGTGGCTTATCATATTTATAATCCGGCTTTTAATTTTTACCTGCAACAACCGGTAAAGCGTATCGAAGATTTTAATGAGTTGAGGAACTATTTGAAAACGCATCCCAACAGTCAGGTAGTCACCCGTACACAAAACTTAAAGCAGTTAAGTTCCCTGCATCTCAAACTCTATTTTATGGGGAAAGATGTTTTTGAAAATCACAGTACCTGTTTACTGGAATAGCTTAAAAATCAAAAGACCCGGAAAATTCCGGGCCTTTTGATTTTTTCTAACTATATGATTAATGAACCGGCGGATTACTGCGTGTAGTATCTTTACGTGTAGTGTCAGTTGCTGAAGATTTAGTAGTATCTGTAGTTGAAGTTGACCCTGCAGAAGATGAAGATACTGAACTGCTGTCTGATGACGAGCCGGCGGCTTTCTCCGAACTGCAACCGGTTGCTACAGCGCCAAACAATGCCGCTGCGGCTAATAAACTTAACATTTGCTTTTTCATAAGTGAGTGATAGTTATGTTTAACTTTCTGTAAATAATATGCTTATAACACAGCACCTTTATTTATGTTTAAAACGATAAACAAATTATGTTTACCTAAGCCTTTATATTACCGCGTTTTTTTACTACTATACTATGAAAGTTTCGGCCACAGGATTGAAATGGTTGTTACGGTTTTACCCGCCTTTGTTCTTTCAAAGAATATGGGTGCAGCACATCGGCAAAGACTTTAAATCAGCACAGGTGAAGCTTAACCGAAGCCTTTTTAACCGAAATTATAATGCATCCATTTTTGGCGGCACCATCTATGCAGCCACTGATGCATTTTATCCGGTGCTGTTTCATCAACTGTTTACCCATCAGGGCTACCGCATTATTGTATGGCTCAAAGCTGCTACTATACAATACATAAAACCGGGAATGACGGATTTGTATTTTGAGATTATACTAACAGATGATGATATTGCTACAGCTAAAAAGATATTAGACACCGGAGGTAAATTTGTGCATACCTACCTTGTTGAACTTTACAATAAACAGGGTGAGTTATGTGCCGCGGTGAGCAGCGAAGTGTATATTCGTAATCTCGACATAGCCAGGGAATGAAAACTATCATCAACGACGAAGCACTTAAAAAGAAGGGATTTTCAATTTCGACGGATCAATCACTTTTAGACAGAAATGCCATTTATAGCTTTTTAAAAAATGAGTCGTACTGGTCGCAGCGGCTTACCCAAGAAAAGTTGAACAAGAGTATAGACCATTCTTTATGCTTCGGCGTTTATAAAGACGGAGCAACTGTTGGTTTTGCGCGTGTAGTTACCGACCGCGCAAACTTTGCTTACCTTTGCGATGTATTCATACTGCCCGGTTACCGGAAATTAGGCTTGTCAAAATGGCTGTTGCAAACTATTCTCCAGCACCCTGACTTACAGGATTTGAGGCGGTGGGCCTTGGCCACGGCAGATGCACATGAGTTGTACCGGCAATTTGGCTTTACCACATTAAGTAAGCCCGACAATTGGATGGAAATTTTCAGGCCCTAGCCGGCTGTTTAAACCCGAAACAGTATCATGAATTTAAGAAAGTTGATTTTAGAGGGCGAAGGTGTATCCTTAGATTTTAAGAAGACCATTACGAGCTGCGAAAAAATAGCAAAAACCATGGTATCCTTTGCCAATAACAGGGGTGGAAAGCTGTTAATCGGCGTAGCTGATGATGGCTCCATAAAGGGCGTAAAATCGGAAGACGAAGAACGTTACATGATTACCAAGGCGGCTCATTTTTATTCGCGGCCGGCCCTTGATCCTATTTTTGAAGAAGTATATTATGATGACAAAGTGGTATTGGTAGTAGATATTGAGGAAAGTGATACAAAACCGCATTATGCTTTGGGCGATGACGGCAAATGGTGGGTGTACGTACGCACCAAAGACAAAAGCGTATTGGCCAGTAAAATTGTGGTTGATGTATTGAAACGTGCTGATAATAAGGAAGGGGTGTTAATTGAATATTCTTCTAAAGAAAAGGGACTGCTTGAATACCTGGATGCACACGAGCGGATTACTGTGAAGGAGTACTGCGCTTTGCTTAACTTGAGCCGGCGGCGCGCGCAGCGCATTTTGGTTAATCTGGTATTATCCGGCGTAATCCGTGTGCATACTACAGAGAAAGAAGAATTCTATACCGCAAGTTAAGTCCGGTTCAACCCTCACTTATCGTTTTCGCCGATGGCCTCATTTTACTGTTCCTACAAATCTTACTATAAAACCAATTTGCAGCTGGCCATCCCGGTGGTAATTTCGCAATTGGGGCATACACTTGTACAAACAGCCGACAGCATTATTGTGGGCCATTTTGCCGGCACTATTGCACTGGCTGCGGTGGCTTTGGTGAACAGCGTGTTTATTATCACCATGATGATCGGCATTGGCTTATCTTACGGTATTACTCCACTGATTGCTCAACTGAACGGCCGTGATCAGCACGCAGAATGTGGTCAGCTACTTATGAACAGCTTACTGATCAATATTATTAGCGGGGTTGTATTATTTATTGCGGTGTATTTCGGGTCTATGTACCTCATCAGTCATTTAGATCAGTCGCCGGCAGTAGTACAACAGGCCAAACCGTATTTATTTCTTCTGGGGCTATCGCTCATTCCGGTGCTGATTTTCAACACCTTTAAGCAATTTGCAGAAGGCTTGGGCTTTACCAAGCAGGCCATGCTGATTTCCATTTGGGGTAATGTAATCAATGTAATTTTGGGCGTAACGTTCGTTAAAGGATTATTTGGAATACATCCGATGGGCGTGTCAGGTGTTGGATATAGCACCATCATCGACCGCTGTATCATGGCCCTCATAATGGCGGCTTATATTTTCAGGTCCGCTAAATTTAAAAGCTACCTTAAGGGTTTTGCCTTAAATAGTCTTAACCTTAAGCAGGCCGTGCAAATATTAAAAATAGGTGCACCGGTGGCCATGCAATATACTTTTGAAATCAGCGCATTTGCAGGTGCAGCGCTTATTATCGGCACTATTGGTCCGGTGCCACAAGCAGCGCACCAGGTGGCTATCAGTCTGGCTGCTATTACTTACATGATGGCAAGCGGCATATCAGCCGCTGCTGCTATTAAATGCGGTAATTACTTTGGCGCTAAAAATTATGCGGAGCTGAAGCTTTCTGCCTTGTCCAGCTATCATATCGTTCTGGTATTTATGTCGGGCACAGCAATTATGTTTGCCTTAGCTAACCATTTGTTGCCCTGGATTTATACCAATGATCAGCAGGTGGTACATATTGCTGCACAGTTACTGCTGTTCGCTGCTGTATTTCAATTGTTTGATGGTGCACAAGTAGTTGGCTTAGGAATATTACGCGGAGTGGGCGATGTAAACATGCCTACATTTATCACTTTTCTGGCCTATTGGGTGGTGGGAATACCGGTAGGTTACTGGTTGGGTATCCATCTGCATTTAGGAGTAAACGGTGTTTGGTGTGGATTGACGTTGGGCTTACTCACCGCGGCGATATTGTTGTTCATCCGGTTTCAATCGATAACCAACAAACGGATGCTCAGCGTAAACAGTGAAGTCAACCTGTCAAAAATAGATGTCATTAGCTAAGCGGTACGTATTACAGTGCGCCTCAACAATGTCTTTAATTTGCGGCGAATAACCGCCCCCCATGCTCACCTGCAATGGAAATCCGCGTTGCTTGCATTGTTCAAAAACAAAACGGTCGCGCGCCGCACATTCTTCCTTGGTGAGCGATAACTTACCCAACTTATCTGTCGCTAACACATCTACCCCCGCTAAGTAAAAAACAAAATCAGGCTTCACAGATGTTAGCAGTCGAGGCAGCGTTTCATATAAAATATGTAAATAAGCATCACCTTTGATTCCGTCAGGTAAAGGAACATCTACATCTGATTTTTCTTTACGGTACGGAAAGTTGTTGGCGCCATGCATGGAAAAGGTGAACACCCTCGGTTCATGCTCAAAAATCTGAGCCGTACCATTGCCTTGGTGAACATCCAAATCGACGATCAAAATTTGCCGCACCAGTTTATTGCGCAGCAGATAATTAGCGGCAATCGCCTGATCGTTCAACATGCAAAAGCCTTCGCCCCAGTTGGTACCAGCGTGATGGGTACCACCGGCCACATTGAAAGCCACCCGGTTCTGAAAGGCGTAATGGCAACCGTCGATGGTGCCCCTGGCAATCCGCAGTTCACGTTCAACCAATGCTGCTGTGAGCGGAAAACCAATTCGCCGCTGCTCTTTAGGTGGCAAGGTCAGCGTAGATAATTCATGCCAATAATTACGATCATGTGTCCAAAGCACAATTTCCTCCGAAAGCTTTTCAGGGGAAAATAAGTTATCAGGTGTGATAATTCCTTCATATAGCAGTTGCGCCGGTATCAGTTCATACTTCAGCATCGGAAAGCGGTGTCCTTCGGGTAAAGGATGGGCGTAGATAGGGTCGAATGCAATTTTTAGCATGAACCGCCTGCTTTAATTTTCTCCAGCGCTTCGCGCAATGCACCTGCCGCTTGGTACACATCCTCGAAGTTATTGTATAAAGGCACCGGGCTCAGCCTGATTACATCCGGCTCGCGCCAGTCGCCCATAATACCCTTCGCCATCAGGTGATTAAAAATAGCTTTTCCCTGCCGATGGAATATCAACGAGAGCTGGCAGCCCCGCTCCCGTTCATTAAACGGTGTGATGATGGTAAAGCTACCGGGATAGTCCTCTAATATTCTTTCCAGCAAAAACTGCAGATAACCGGTAAGCTGTCTGCTTTTTGCATTTAAAACCGGCATTCCTCCCGCCTGTTCAAACACTTGCAGCGATGCCTTGTGAACTGCCATTAATAAAATCGGACTGGTACTTACCTGCCACCCTTCGGCACCTTGTTCCGGCTGAAAACCGGACTGCATCCGGAAGCGGGTATCATTCCTATATCCCCACCAACCGGCAAAGCGCGGCTTATTGCTGTTAAAATGCTGCTCGTGCACAAAAATGCCGCTGATACCGCCGGGGCCGGAATTTAAATATTTATAAGAGCACCAGCAGGCAAAGTCAACATCCCAATTGTGCAGTTGCAGTTCCACATTGCCCGCTGCATGAGCTAAATCAAACCCTGCTATTGCTCCTGCCTGATGAGCGGCTTGGGTTATGGCTGCTATATCAAATAACTGACCGCTGTAATAATTAATTCCGCTAAAAAGCACTAACGCTAATTCATCTGCGTGTTGGTGGATGGCGGCTATAATATCTTCGGTATGTAATGTAAATTCACCGGCTCTCGGAAATACTTCGATAATGGCTTCTTTAGGATCAAAGCCATGATAATTGACTTGACTTTCTATGGCATATTGATCAGATGGAAAAGCACCGCCTTCCATCATGATTTTAAATCTTTGCCGGGTAGGGTGATAAAAGCTAACCAGCAGCAAGTGCAGGTTGACGGTTAGTGAATTCATCACCGTAACTTCTGCC
>CAXTCH010000139.1:0-8068 GCA_964241945.1 uncultured Mucilaginibacter sp. | reverse complement strand
AAGCGGGCTAAAATTTCTTAGTCCGCTTTTTATATGACTAGCTATACGGTGGCCGGCTGCTTAACCAGCCGGACCTTTTATAATACGTAGCGCAAGGTAATGCCAAAGGTTCTTTGATCGCCAAGCACGGCGGCGTAGTCGCCTGCGTTGCCTGTGGCGGGCAGCAGTTGCTCATAATAATTTTTGTTGAACAAATTGCGGCTCCAGATAAAAGCGGAGAACCCACGGGTAGCCCTGAAACCCAATCGGGCGTTAACTAATGTATAACCGTTGATATTTAAATATTTTGACGGCGTTGGGCTCGACGAAAAGCGGGAACGATAGTAATCATCCAAACCGACAAAGAATTTGGTGTTTTCGCTGATAAATTTCGCATCGGTGGCAAATTCACCACCGGCTGAGGTAGTCCACTTGGAAACTCCGGGAAGCTGTGTGCCCGAAATATCTTCAAAATAAACTGCCTTGCCATTCACGGTTAAGCCGGTTAGCTCAAGCGGCAGCGGTGCATTGGTAAACTTAACATATTTGGCATCAGTATAAGCGCCTGAAGCATAAAACGAAAAATACCTGCCGGCTAAGTAGTTGGCATCAAACTCCACCCCTTTTACATTCACTTTCTCGGCCGTAGCCAGGTAACCCCGGTTTACGCCGGGATCGGGAGACTGAACATTGGTTTGATAATCTCTGATATTGGAGTTATGAAAGGTAACGTTGATGGTCAGGTTTTCTACCGGGTTTGTTTTGGCGCCAAATTCAACGTGTTTGGTTTTTTCAGGCTTAATTACTGCCAGGTCCAGCGCCGGTGCATTATTGATAGTGGGCAGGCCGCCTACGTTAACACCCGAAGGCTTATAGCTGGTTGAAAAGGTAGCAAATGCATTCAGCGCTTTATTGGGCCTGTAGGAACCGGTGACCTGGTAAGTAAAATTCTTTTCATCAAAATTAGTGGTGTAAAACTGGCTGCTGTATAACGCTTGCCTGAAGCCAAGCAGTGTAGGGTCGGTTAGCGTAATGCCGCCATCGGCCACCCGGTTGTAATACACGTCCTTTTTATCATAATTGAGACGAACACCCGGAATAATGTGGAATGCTTCTCCCAGCTGCCAGTCCACATTGCCAAATACAGCGGCCGTTTGTGATTTGATCCACGAGTTGGTAGTGATACCATAGCCTTCAAACAAACCCGGTGTTTGCCACAAGGCGGTATTGGTAGTGCTTTGTGCAAACCGCCATTCTGCCGAACCTGCTTCTTCCCGGCCGGTTGTAGTCACTTTCTGGTCTAAATAAAATAAACCGATTACGCCGCTCAAATGGTCAGACAAGTTTCCGGCATAGCGAATTTCTTCTGACTCCTGGTGCTGCTTTGAAGGGTTTTGGGATTTGGTTAATGCCGGCAGGCCTGTAAAATCGCGGTCGTTTGACGGGTTCCAGTTCCAGTAGCGCCAAGCGGTGGTGGTGGTTAAAGTGCCGTTGCCAAGTTTAAAATCGCCATTCAGGGTAACGCCGCCTATCTGGTTGCCGGAACGCCATGGCGCATCCTGGTCAACTACGCGGTCAAAAGCATTGTTTGACGGGAGTTTATAACCTAAGTCAGATATAATAGCATTAAACTGCCGGTAAGCAGGGCGTAAGGTAGGTACCACACCTGCAATAACCTGAGCATACCCGTTGGGGTTTTGATTAGAAACGTCGCCTGTTAACGTGATGGTAGCCTTTTCGGAGGGTCTGAACAATACCTGTGCACGGCCGCCAAGATTATTGATATCGTTAAGCGGAACCTGGGTTCTGGTATTTTGAATTAAACCGTCGCGCTGAGTCCCTGAAAAGGACAGGCGTACCGCAAACTCTTTACTGAGCGGGCCGGTAACCGACGCCTTGGTTTGTATATAGCCATAGTTACCAAAGCTGCTTTCGAGCGATACGCCCGGCGTGAAGCTGGCTTTGCGCGTAGTGATATTAATGGCCCCGGCAGCCGTATTTTTACCGAATAAGGTACCCTGCGGACCGCGTAAAACCTCAATGTTGTCGATATCAATAAAATCAAGTGTGGCTGCAGCCGGGCGGGCATAGTACACACCATCTACATAGAAACCAACACCGGGATCCAGGCCATCATTCGTCAGTCCAAACGGAGAACCTATACCTCTTATATTGATGCCGGTATTGCGTGGGTTAGAAGAATACAACTGCAGTGATGGAACCAGTTCTTTGACACGATTAACATTGAAAGAACCGGTTTTATCAATCTGTGTCCCGCCGATTACCGATATTGGGATCGGTACATCCTGCAGCAGCTCCCTGCGTCTGCGTGAAACAACTACGATTTCCTGCAGCTGATCATCCTCTACCAGTACAAATTCCGAAGGTACGTTTTGAAGGTTTACAATCTGGAAATCCTGCGGTTTAAAACCTACGGCGCTGATGCGGATATAAAAGGGCGGCGCCAAAGTGGTTTTTAATGAAAATTGTCCACGTTCATCTGCCCCTGTACCAATACTGGTGCCACGTATGGCCACTGAGGCATGAGATAAGGGTGTGCCTTTGCTGTCTTTAATGGTTCCGCTGATGCGGGTTTGGGCAAATGCTGTTGATGCGGAGAAGAAGAGAACTAAGAATAAATATTTTTTAAGGTAATATAGTGACTTCATGTCGATTTAAAATTTGCGGGGAATTCAGGTTGAGTTAAAATTTCAATAAGATATTTAAACGGAGGCCGGTAAAGCAGTGCAATGCTGCTGAGGCTTATCTTTTTATAAGCTTTTATAACCGATAAGAAATTGAATTTTAAAGTTTACCAATCGGCCGCCTTACTCTGGTAAGCTCAGCTTAGGTAAAAGATACCGGCCTTAACAGATTATTATTAATCGCAACAACACACCAGGGCAGGGGTAAGCCCAAAAGAAGATGACAGGTGGTAAACTGTGGATAAAAAGACAGATTGTTGTTGTGTTAAAGTTGCTTTCATAACATTGTTTTAACTATTGAGTTAAGATGTGACGAAGCTAACTAAAATTTACATATAATCTATGGATTTAGTAGTGTTTTGTAAATGATATTCTCTTTTTTATGGTTTTGCAAGTGCTGCTAACAGTATAAAACCCACTTGTTATCAGAGCTGTTCCCGCTTTTAACTCTTTATGAGCCGTGTTGCTGAAACCTTCATTGCCGGCTGTCAAAAACTTTTCTAATTTTAAAAGTGCTGCAATATTGTAATTCAGCAATGCGCAGAAATCATTATCCATGAAGAATAGGGTACAAAAAGCCAATGCCGTTAAACAGGCGCTTGTCTTATTATTGCTTTCAGGATTCACCACAATTGCTGCAGGGCAGCGAAGGTCGGTTCAGGAGAGGCTGGGTTATCCAAAGGATGCCAAACTGCTGATTGTTCATGCCGACGATGTAGGCGTCAGCCATTCGGAGAATGCAGCCTCCATCAGCGCACTGGAGCAGGGCAGCGTTAACTCGGCAAGTATTATGGTGCCTTGTCCTTGGTTCCCTGAAATTGCGGCCTACGCGCGGTTGCATCCCGAAAAAGATTTTGGCTTGCACATTACGCTGACCAGTGAATGGACGAACTATAAATGGGGGCCGGTAGCACCGGCTGCTAAGGTGCCCGGCCTGGTGAACGCCAACGGGTTCTTTTACTCTTCGGTAGACAGTGTTACCCGCAAGGCTTCGCCTGCTGAGGTGGAAGAAGAAATACGCAGTCAGGTAAAACGTGCCCTGCAGTTTGGCTTGCATCCCACTCATCTGGATGCTCACATGTATTCGGTTCATCACGACCTCGGCTTTTTAAAGGCTTATTTAAAGGTTGGGCATGAGTTCGGCATCCCTGTATTTATTTATCGGCAGGTAGAGAACGCTTTGCACATCAAGCTTGATACGGTGGTATCGGACAGAGACATTATCGCGGACACCATCTTCACAGCAGAACTTGAAAACTATAAAGCGGGGATGAAAAGCTTTTATACCGCAGGGCTTAAAAGCCTGAAACCGGGACTTACTTACCTCATTCTTCATGCGGCTTATGATGATAACGAAATGAGGGCTGTAACCATCGGGCATGAAGGCTGGGGGGCCAAATGGCGCCAAAATGATTATAACTTCTTTTCGAGCCGCCGGTGTGCTAAACTGTTAAAGAAAAACAATATTTACCTGGTAACCTGGCGGGAGATCAAGGGCAAGCTTAACCGGAAAGAAAATTGATGAGCATTCAATTTTGCCTGGTCATCAACTTTTAAGTATTGGTTTGGTGGCTTTTTTATAATATGAGAGTTAAGTTACTATTTGCTGCTTTTTTCTAAATGAATGTCTTTTAATGAGCTAATCCTTAATAACTCAAATATTGGTACATAAATCGCCTATAAAATCGTCAAAATGATCGGGTAAGCTAATAAATAGGCTATGAGTAACTAATAATTGCAGGTAGATTTTCTTAAATATAATTTAGAAAGGATATTTTTTATAATAAATGCCCTTTTCTATTTAAAAACTTTCTATTTTAATGAAAATTTACAGCGATTAGTGATTACTGGTGTCTATATAAACCTAAATCTGACATTAAGCGCATTGATTGAGTTCAGTTACCAATAAATTTACCTATTTATTACTTCAGTTTTATGATAAGCACCTTAACGTCTTACCTGCACCCCTTGGAACCGCTCTCCGCAGAGGAGATGCTTACCGCTGTACAGCTTATAAAAAGCAATGAAAGTTTACCTGAAACCCTGAGGTTTATTTCGGTAGCCTTAAAGGAGCCCGATAAAGCACTGGTGAAAAACTATCTGCTAAGGCAAACAGAGCCCATTGGCAGGGAAGCATTTGCTGTTTTGTATGATGGAACCAAAAAGGAAACTTATGAAGTGCTGATCGATTTAAAAAATGAAATAGTTTCGGGCTGGAAAGTAATAAGCGGCGTGCAGCCCACGCTTTCTGTTGATGAACAAGCCGAATGTGAGCAAGCGGTGTTAAACAGCCCTATATTTAAGGAAGCGGTAAAAGAATATGGTATTACCGACACCAGCCTAGTGATGGTTGATATATGGTCGGCCGGTTACTATGGCGCGGAGGAAGAAAAGGAGATGCGGTTAACCCGGCCGCTCTGTTTTTTAAGAGCCGATAAAACAGACAACGGATACGCGCGCCCGATAGAGGGCCTGAGGCCGGTGGTTAATATGGACACGATGGAGGTCATCCGGGTTGAAAATTATGGTTTCACACCATTGCCTCCTAATTCGGGAAACTATGCGGCCAGTCGTATGGAAAAATTCCGCACCGACATTAAGCCTTTGGAAATCACCCAACCGGAAGGGCCGTCATTTCAAATCAAGGGCTATCAGGTGGAGTGGCAGAAATGGAGCTTTGTTATCGGTTTTAATGCCAGGGAAGGCTTAACCCTGCATGATCTTTGTTACCTGGATAATGAAGAAAAAAGATCTATTTTATACCGGGTTTCCCTTTCAGAAATGGTGGTGCCTTACGGCGATCCTACTGAAACACAAAGGCGAAAAAATGCTTTTGATACCGGCGAGTATGGCATGGGCACCTGCGCCAACAGCCTTGAACTGGGATGCGATTGCCTGGGTTACATTCAGTATTTTGATGCGCATATAACAGATAGCAAAGGCAACTTAGTCACCATAAAAAATGCCATTTGCATGCATGAGGAAGACTACGGCATTCTTTGGAAGCATACCGACCGGAGATTGGGCGTGCCGGAGGTGCGCCGGTCAAGACGCCTGGTGATATCGTCCGTTTCAACGGTGGAGAATTATGAATACGGTTTTTTCTGGTATCTCTACCAAGATGGTAATATCCAGTTGGAGATTAAGCTCACGGGCATACTCTCACTGGCTGCCTATGCGCCGGGTAAAACTCCTAAATACGGCAACCTTGTAGCGCCGCAGCTTTACGCCCCTAATCATCAGCATTTTTTTAGTGTGCGTTGCGATTTTGACCTCGATGGTACCGAAAACTCCGTATATGAAGTTAACGTAGTTGCTGAGGAAGAGGATGAAGACAATGTTTTCGGGAATGCTTTTTTCGCTAAGTCTACTTTATTAGAGAGCGAATTGCAGGCCAGGGCCAATCTTAACCTTGAAACCTCGCGGTACTGGAAAATTGTAAATCATAACCGCAAGAATCATGTAGGGGAACCGGTGGCCTACAAGTTTATGGCCGGAGACAACTGTATTCCGTTTGCATCAAAAAATGCTTTCTGGAGGCAACGCGCCGGCTTTGTGGAAAATCATATTTGGGTAACCCCCTACAGCGAGAAGGAATTGTTTGCCGCCGGTGATTATCCTAACCAGAGCCAGGGTGGTGACGGCCTGGTAAAAGGGACACAGCAGGACCGGTCCATTAACGATACCGACGTGGTGTTATCGTACACCATGGGGAATACGCACATTCCGCGGCCGGAAGATTACCCGGTGATGCCGGCAGCCTATATAGGATTTTTATTGAAACCTGTTGGATTTTTTAATGAAAACCCTGCCAATGATGTGCCGCCTTCACCTTCAAAAGCAGCAAAAGGAAATAGCTGCTGCCATTGATATTATTAAGAGTGCAAAGCAATAAGAGAGCGGTCATTAAGCCTGGTCATCTTTATGAAAACATTCATAGCACAACCAAACTGCAGCTGCGCAAAGGAAAGCCAGCAAAATAAAGCAGGGGCGGTCATGGTAAAAATTAAAAAGATTACAAAGGTTCTGCCCGCCTTTTTCACCAGCTTATTGATCGCTTTTTTTCCGAAATGCCCGCTTTGCTGGGCAGTTTATATGAGTATGTTTGGCGCTTTGGGCTTATCAAAGCTTCCTTATATGCCCTGGTTGCTGCCGCTGTTGCTGCTCGTTTTGGGTATACACCTTTTGATGCTTTACAAAAAGATAGTACAAAAAGGGATGGTCCCTTTTGTGATTAGCTTAAGCGGATCTGCTCTTTTAATTGCCGGGCGGCTTTTTTTGCCGTCATCGCAATGGCTGGCCATTGCTGGGTTCGTCTTGATTGCTTCCGCCTCGCTATTGAACAGCTTTTTAAGCAACCGTTCTGTACAAATGGCTTAGCGGCCTTTTTAAAGAATTTTACAGCAATGCCTGAATAGTTTGAAGGCACTGCCTCCGCTAAAATGCCGGTTAAAGCCATTGCTTGATATAATTCAATAAATAAAACGTCAACTCGATTGCAATTAGCCTTAAAACCGGCGCATCTATATTTATAAGACAAATTCAGCTTACAAACAAGCTTTCTGCCAATTAAAGCATTTTCACAGGTGACACTGGTCTGCAAATTATTAACCTGCTGACTTTACTCATGAACAAAAGCGGCAGTGTAATTTAAATTATAATTATTTTCATAATAAATAATATATTTGATTTAACTGTAAATCAGTTGATTAACCTATTATTCAACCTATGAAAAGAATTATCATTTGCTGTGACGGCACCTGGAACCATCCGGGCGTTGAGGAGGGCGGAAAACTTATCCGCACCAACGTACAAAAGCTTTTTCAGGGAATTTGTAAGAAAGCAGATACGCCGGCCGGCGACGAGGTGCATCAGCTTAAATTTTACAGTCCCGGAATAGGATCTGCCGGCAACTGGTATACCCGGATGATTGACGGAGCGACCGGAAAAGGCATTGATGACAATATTAAAGCCGCCTACCAGTTTTTGACTTGGAATTATGAGCCGAAGGACGAACTGTTTCTTTTCGGCTTCAGCCGCGGCGCCTATACGGCCCGCAGTTTGGCAGGGCTGATTCGAAACTGCGGCATACTAAAAAATAGCGACCTGACCCTGATTGATAAAGCTTATAGCATTTACCGCAACCACAGCAATGACGCGCTTAAACCGGATGGGGAAGACGCGGTGGCCTTTAAAAGAAAATACAGTTATCCGGAAGAGCGTATCAGGTTTATTGGCGTTTGGGATACGGTAGGTTCATTAGGTATTCCGGTACAAAATTTAAACTGGATAGATAAAGCCAAATACGAATTTCATGATACTACGTTAAGCAGCCTGGTAGAACATGCATATCAGGCTCTGGCCATTGATGAACGGCGTGCTAA
>CAXTCH010000138.1:5001-8098 GCA_964241945.1 uncultured Mucilaginibacter sp. | reverse complement strand
AAGCCTTTGATGGATTCGTCGGTGTTGTACATAGTTAAAGCTACACCATCACCTGTAAAGTTATATACCTCGAAAGATTGTGGTTCGCCGCCGTCTTCAGGGGTAAAGGTAACAGTAAGCTTGCCTTTGCCTTTGGTTAAAAAGTCGGTAGCGCGGTACTGGTCGCCAAAAGCATGGCGGCCAATTACGATAGGGGCCGTCCAGTTAGGCACCAGTCGCGGCACATTGCTCATTACAATCGGCTCGCGGAAAACCGTTCCGTCGAGAATATTACGGATAGTACCGTTGGGCGACTTCCACATTTGTTTCAGGCCGAACTCCTCAACACGGGCCTCATCAGGCGTAATGGTAGCGCATTTAATACCTACGCCGTATTGTTTAATGGCATTAGCCGCATCTACAGTAACCTGATCATTAGTTTTATCACGGTACTCAATACCTAAATCATAATATTTGATATCTAAATCCAGGTAAGGGACAATCAGTTTATCTTTTATAAATTTCCAGATAATGCGGGTCATTTCGTCCCCATCCAGTTCAACTACCGGATTCTTTACTTTAATTTTTGACATATCAGGTTTTTTGGTGTTTTAACGGCGTCAAATATATAAAATTGACATTACAACCCTTTGATTAATTGTTACGTACAAGGTAATATTATCATCATAAAAAGCAGGTATAATAACCTGCACGAAAAAGTATTATCTTAACAACTCTATTGAATTTAAATGATTAAGCTTTACTTTACCCTGATTGTTGCGGGTATATTAACCGCTGGGCTCAGCAGTTGTGAAAAGGAAAATGATACAGTGCCTGCTTCACTGCAAAATTCATCTTTAATAGGTAAATGGTATCTGAAAAATCAGGTAATGCAAACAGCGGTAGATACCAGTGCAGTTATTCAAACAGTGAGTTCAGGTTCGGTATATACAGCAAATGATTATTTTGAGTTTAAAGCCGATAACGTAGCCACTTATGCATCAACTACTATAGGTAAAGTTTATAATGGTTACTACTCCTGCACTTCAAATACGGCACCGGCCGTGTTAACCTTTAAAAGTGGTCTTTTTACGCCTGAGTACAATGTGGGTAAAATCAGTAAAGATACATTGCTGATTTATGATGTGCGGTCAACAACTACCGCAAAAATAAAAACAACCATTACATATTCTTATATTTACACCCACAGCTCAAACTAAAAAGAACACTCAAATTAAACGCTTTGAAAAGAATATTCCTTACCGTAATTATAGTCATGTTTACGCTGCTGGCCAAGGCGCAGCTGGGCTATAATTATTCGCAGTATGATTTTGGCGTAAGTGGTTCCGTTAACAACGCATACACTGATGCACAAACGGTAAAAAATACAGGGGCGCTTCATTTGCATTTTACGTATAACCAAACCCCTTACGTAAATTACATGGTAGAGCTACAACTGGGGAGGCTTGCAGGCGGCGATTCGGTAAATACGGTATCGGGCCGGCAGTTTGCCAATAATTATACAGCATTATCTTTTAGGGTGCAACTGCAAGCCGGGCAGTTTTATGATTATTCCACCAGCCCGATGGCTAATGCTTTCAAAAATTTTTATATCAGCTCGGGTGTGGGTACTATTTACAACCATATGGCGATTATTCATCGTAACTCTTTATATATCCCGGGTTACACTTCAACAGGCGATGATAACAGTCAGGAGATTTTTATTCCGGTAAAATTGGGGTATGAGTTTAAAGTGTTTAACGCTTATGATGAGCCTACATTTAAGATAGACCTTGGCTATCAG
Source organism: uncultured Mucilaginibacter sp. (assembly GCA_964241945.1). GTDB lineage: Bacteria > Bacteroidota > Bacteroidia > Sphingobacteriales > Sphingobacteriaceae > Mucilaginibacter. The sequence goes on along the minus strand of CAXTCH010000138.1, from coordinate 6,315 downwards.
TTTAACTACGTTTTAGGCGACGACCTGGACGGTATGAAAGCCGGGCAGTATAAAGACTTTTTCAACCAGTTTATCATCGGCTTTAAGTTTGCCATCGGCGGCTCTACTTCTTACAGCAAAAAAATATCTTATTAAATCCTTTTCTTAATCCGCTCAGGTCACGTTTAAAACAATACGGTCGTCATCAGGGTTTCTCATAGGTATACAATAAACATACAACCTATGAACATTGACGATAAATTTTATCCCGGTTTTAATGATGAGAACCTGGATCGCGATAAGAAAATGAAAGATGATTTGGGTGAAGAAAGCGAAGCCCATGATTTAAAATATAATGCCGAAGAGGATAGCTACGAAATAGACGTAGCCAGCACCGACCCGGATTATGATCCGCCTGCACTGTTCGATTCGTCTGCCCCCAATGGCAGCGACTTCGACTCTAGCTATGACGAAGCCAATCCTTATGATACCAAAGGGGAGTATGACAAAAACCGTTCGCTCGAAACGGATGCCGACCAGTTGGGTATGCACATTGACGATGGTAAAATTACCGAAATTGATCCAGTAGACGAATTACTGGCCCGTACACCTGAGGATGATCGTGACGATTTGGATGAGGAAGGTTATCCAAAGAACGACCGTGATCTGAATACCGGGAATAGCGACGAGGATGTTTTGAAATAAAACTTTTTTAATTCTTTTTTGTCATTTCGACGAAGGAGAAATCTTCTGATAAACACGTATTAGGTGCAGAAGATTTCTCCTTCGTCGAAATGACATCTTTATTTCAGCAGGTTACGGTACAGGCTCGCCTAATCAAACTGCAGATTAAACTTTTTCTGAAATTCTACCAGCTGCGGGTTTTTGGCTGCCAGGTATTGAAAACGCTCAGCAGCTGTATATGGTCTTTTTGACACTGCTTCTTCATTAATATGCGGCTGAAGGTTGATATCAAAGTTTTTTAACTGCACACGCAAGAAATTAAGCAAATCCGGCTTTTCTTCACGTAAAGACAACTCCTGCGATTTGTTGTGCAACGTAATCTCGTAAGTGTAAGGCGTCAGCAGTTTAGGTTCATGTGTTGTCAGGATGCCATGTAAAGTCGCCTTGCCGTCGGCCTTTGCCTGATTGGCATACTCAGTCCATAATTGCATAAAGCGCTCCGGTGCAAAATCCTGCCGGTCGGTACCTTTAATATAAGGGTCATCTTCAACTTGTACAGCAGCTGCTTTACCCAGGTCCTTTAACGAAGGTATTTTAACTGAACCTGTACTTAAAGACGGAGTAGGCAGGGCTACTTTAGGCTTGCTTTCT
>CAXTCH010000138.1:0-4901 GCA_964241945.1 uncultured Mucilaginibacter sp. | reverse complement strand
AGATGGCATATTTTCAACAAAGCCAGTTCTACCTGCAAACGCTGGTTTTTACTCAGGCGGTAATTTAAATCGCACTGGTTGGCGATATTCATGGCCGACAGCAGGAACGACACCGTAGTTTGCTGCGCCTGCTGCACATAGCGGTTTTTAATATTCTCGCTTACTTCCAGCAATTTTACGGTTGCCGCATCTTTCACCACCAGCAAATTGCGCAAATGGCCCGATAAACCGGTAATAAAATGATTGCCATCAAAACCCTTGCTCAATATCTCGTTGAACAACAGCAGTGTCTGCGCTGTATTTTCACTCAGCAAGCTGTCGGTAACATTAAAATAGTAGTCGTAATCCAGAATGTTCAGGTTATCAATTACCGAACTATAGGTTACCTGCCCACCGGAAAAACTGACAATCTGATCGAACATCGATAAGGCATCGCGCAGGCCGCCGTCAGCCTTTTGGGCAATGATGTGCAGGCCATCCGGCTCATAGCTGATGTGTTCTTTACCGGCAATCGAGGCTAAGTGCGCCGCCATGTCATCTACCTTAATGCGGTTAAAATCAAATATCTGACAGCGCGACAGAATGGTGGGCAGTATCTTGTGCTTCTCTGTAGTGGCCAGAATAAAAATGGCATAGTTAGGCGGTTCTTCCAGCGTTTTCAAAAACGCGTTAAAGGCCGCCTGCGAAAGCATGTGCACCTCATCGATGATATATACCTTGTATTTGCCCCCCTGCGGCGGGATACGCACCTGCTCAATCAGGCTGCGAATATCATCAACCGAGTTGTTGGAAGCCGCGTCCAACTCATGTACATTAAAAGAATTGCCGTTTTGAAATGCCTTGCAGGAAGGGCAGGTACCGCAAGCCTCACCATCGGGTTGCAGGTTGGTGCAGTTGATGGTTTTTGCCAGAATGCGCGCACAGGTGGTTTTGCCCACGCCACGTGGCCCGCAGAATAAAAACGCCTGCGCCAGCTGATTACTTTTAATTGCGTTTTTCAGAGTATTGGTCACATGTTGCTGACCTACAACGCTTTCAAAAGTAACCGGGCGGTACTTGCGTGCCGAAACTATAAAATTATCCACAGGTACTAAGATACCCAAAATTGCCAGGATGTGCAAGAGTAAAAGCAATGTCCCGGCAATTAGAAAGTACTTATGGCTGAATATTTAAGGCAGTAATCTCCTTTACAGCGTAATAGCCTTTGGCTTGGGGAAGATATACTTCCATCTCCTGATAAACAATTTTTACATGTTTTCCTATCAGTTTGGTGGCATCGCTTATAAAGCTGTCAGACCCTGGAAATTGCCTCAGCCACAAAAAGGATTTTTCACTTTTATTTGCATCAGCAATTACAATATAGTCGAAACCCTTGTTATCAATTCGCTTTACGGTTCCAAAAGTTTCATAGCTACTGGCTGCATCATTTTTATCCTTTTTAGCCATCAAAGTAGCCAACTTGACAAATGAAGAGCATTTCTGACGAAGCAACTCTTTGCCTATCTCGATGCCTAAGTTATGCATCGCTGTTTGATCCTCAATGTTAAGGTGCTTTTCTTCAGCTACATCTACAAATAAAGCTGACTGTGCTGCAAAGCAGTCTTCAAATGCAGCGGTGGCTTGTTGTGCCGTTGTTATTTTAGTCAAATCAATCCGGTTCATAGACCGGCATAAGCTATCAACAATCATTTGCTCTTTTGGTCCGACGGTAGTTTGTGCTTTGGAAAGATAAAAGGCGGCCATAAAAGCCAACAGTAATAAGGTTTTTTTCATATTCAAAGGTAAGCATCAGTCATAACTTCATCTGCAAATCAATCAATTAGTTAAGTGAAAAAATAGTTGAAAATTGTTTGATTAGCTGAAAGGAAATCTTTACATTTGCAGCCCCGTTAAAAGCGGGTAAAACAAACAAAATTTAAAGTTTCAAATGCAACAGTACGAAACCGTCATCATTCTAACCCCGTTGTTAACGGAAGATGTGGCGAAAGAGGCAATTGCCAAATTCACCAAAATTCTTACCGATAACGGAGCCGAAATTGTCCAGGAGGATAATTGGGGTTTGAGAAAATTAGCGTACCCTATCCAAAAGAAAACCAACGGGTACTACCACCTCACTGAATTCCGCGCTCCGGGTGAGTTAATCAGCAAACTGGAGATCGAATACAAGCGTGATGAGCGTGTATTACGTTTCCTGACTATTGCACTGGATAAAAATGCGATTGCTTACAATGAAAAGAAACGCAGCGGTGCTTTTAATAAAAAACCTAAAGCAGAGGAGGCAGCACACTAATGGCTAACGATCAGATTCAATACGTTACCGCTCCCAAAGTGGAGGATAACCGTAAAAAATATTGCCGCTTTAAAAAGAATGGTATCAAATACATCGATTATAAAGATGCCAACTTCTTGTTAAAGTTTGTGAACGACCAGGGTAAAGTATTACCCCGCCGTTTAACCGGTACATCATTAAAATTTCAGCGTAAAGTGGCTCAGGCGGTTAAACGCGCTCGTCACATCGGCTTATTGCCTTACGTTGCCGACTCATTAAAATAATCAAGGGAGGCTTACAACATGGAAATTATTTTAAAACAGGACGTAAAGAACCTTGGTGAGAAAGACGAAATCGTAACTGTAAAACCAGGTTACGGCCGCAATTATCTGATTCCGCAGGGTTTTGCTACCCTGGCTACCGAATCAGCTAAAAAAGTGCTGGCCGAAAACTTAAAACAGGCACAGTTTAAGCAAGACAAAATCCGTAAGGATGCTGAAGATATTGCTACCCGTTTAGAGGGTGTGAAGCTGACTATCGGTGCCAAAGCTGGCGAAAGTGGCAAAATCTTCGGTGCTATTAACACCATACAGATTGCTGATGCATTGAAGAAACAAGGCTTTGATGTTGACCGGCGCCGCATTACTTTTGATCAGGAGCCTAAAGTTATTGGTGAATACACTGCTAATTTAAACCTGCACAAAGAAGTTAAGGTGAAAGTGCCTTTTGAAGTAGTAGCTGAATAAGTTAAACACTTTAAAAATTATAAAAAAGTGCCTGAGGTAATCGTCAGGCACTTTTTTTATTTCTTTATTTTCGCGCTTGTATATGAGTGGCCTCGGTAAACTGATTTTTCGGGTTGTTAAATTAATTTTTGTCCTTTTTGTGGGTGTCTCCCTGCTTTGGGTGCTGTTGTATCGTTTTATTAATCCGCCGGTTACCCTGCTGATGATTGAGAGGGGCTTTGAGCGCAAACACGACGGCAAAGACTGGAAGATTGATAAGCAATGGGTAGATTTTGATGCCATAGCCGATCCGGTAAAACGAGCCGCCGTAGCCTCGGAAGACCAGACATTTTTAGAAAATCATGGGTTTGACTTTAAGGCTATGGAAAAGGCTATAGACAAAAACGCCCGCAGTCATAAACTGATTGGCGGCAGTACAATAACCCAGCAAACTGCCAAAAATGTATTTTTATGGCCGGGCCGCTCTTATGTACGTAAAGCTTTTGAAGCATGGTTTACCATACTGATTGAGGTATTCTGGAGTAAACAGCGTATTATGGAGGTGTACCTCAATGAAATTGAAATGGGTGATGGTATTTATGGTATACAAGCCGCCTCGCAGGCCTATTTTCATAAAAACGCCGGTAGCTTAAATAGGCAGGAGGCCGCTGCCATTGTTTCCATATTTCCCGACCCACTGAAGTGGTCGCCCATCCATCCCAGTTCGAGGGTGCAGCACCGGGAATATATAATTATAAAAAATATGCGTCGTTTAGGTCCTCTTGATTTTTAAAACAGGCGGTTTAGATCTGGTTATAAATACTGCCTGATTTTCACCGAATCCTACTTCTTATAAACCTGTGGTCTTAGCAAAATCAAAACTTGAGCGTTGTATTTGAGAGAATGTTATTTAAGATGAAGACGTTTTTATTGACTTTAAAAGTACAAACTGTTTACAACAAAACTTTAGATGGCACGTTTAAATTTAACTGATTACATAAACCATCTGATACCCTTAACCAGCGTTTTTGACTTACCGGCATTATCTTTAAAATTAAACTTATTGCTCTGAATATTTTGTATTAAACCTTGCCGAGTAGTTGTATTTTCGCAGTTTTATTAATTGTTACCCTGTAAATTATTATTTAGTGGTTATTATCATCATATTTTTTCTCTCGCATTGGTTCCTCTCTCTGTTTTTCCAGACGTTTTACCTGCACCGCTATGCAGCGCACCGAATGTACAGCACCCATAAATTTACCGAACGTATATTTCACCTGCTTACATTTATTACTCAAGGTTCTTCCTTTTTAAATCCGAGGGCTTATGCGGTAATGCACCGTGAGCATCATGCTTACAGTGATACCGAGAAAGATCCGCATTCACCTCATTTCTTTACCGATGTGTTTCAGATGACCTGGCATACGCTGGAAAGCTTTCGTGAGCATGAGCGCCGTTTAAAAGAACCGGAGCACCGTTTTAAAGGCAACTGCCCCGAATGGCATTTGATTGATTATTACGGTTCGCATAACTTAACCCGTTTGATATGGGGCTTATTGTATGTTGCCTTTTATGTGGCATTTGCTACGCATTGGTGGCTGTTCCTGCTGTTGCCGATACATTTCTTTATGGGACCAATTCATGGCGCTATTGTAAACTGGTGCGGCCATAAATATGGTTACTCAAATTTTGACAACGGCGATAAATCAAAAAATACTACTCCTTTTGACTTTTTTATGTTGGGCGAACTGTTCCAGAATAATCATCATAAATATCCCAACAGCCCTAATTTCGGCAAACGCTGGTTCGAGGTAGATCCGGTTTACCCGGTAATGAAAGTGATGCACTGGGCCAGGATTATCCGCTTACGCAAGCCGGTTGCCGGAAGTGTATTTTAAGCGATAACT
>CAXTCH010000137.1:0-8100 GCA_964241945.1 uncultured Mucilaginibacter sp. | reverse complement strand
GTGTGATACTGACCAACGGATGGGATCGCCACTCGAGGCAGCGGGCGGCGGACCATTTCTTGCTGGACACCGAGGAAATGAACGAACGGCATCGTATTATCTTTGATGCTTATGAAGCCGGTGAAATGACTTTGGATGAATATCTGCAGCTGCTGGTGTTTTACAAACAACAGCCATTCACTGCCGAAGAGTTTAAAAGATTCATGATGAGTGAATCTAAACCGTTTCCGGGTATGATAGAGTTAATAGCATCTGTAAAGCAGCAGTATCAGCTTAGAACTGTAGCCGTAAACAATGAAGGCCGAGAACTGAACGAATACCGGATCGCGCAGTTTAACCTCAAAAGTTTCATCGATATTTTTGCTTCTTCCAGCTTTATTAATGCCCGTAAGCCTGATAAGCGCATTTACACTATAGCACTTGATCTGGCCCAGGTAAAGCCAGAAGAAGTAGTTTATATAGACGACCGCAAAGTGTTTACCGAAGTAGCCTCACAACTTGGTATTCACTCTATTCAGCATACAGATATTGAATCTACCCGCCGGCAATTGGAAAGCTTTGGCCTGCAGCTGCAGATTCCTGCAAACACGTCACAACCATCTTTACATAATTAAACTACTCATGATATGAAGCAATATGAATTTGGCATTGTAGGCCTCGGCGTAATGGGACGTAACCTGTTGTTCAACATGGCAGATCATCACTATGCTGTAGCCGGGTTAGATTTAGACCAGGCCAAGGTAGATGCCTTGCATAACGAAGCCACAAGCAGCCAGGATGTGCAGGGGAAAACCTCGGCACAGGAGTTTGTAAGTCTGTTAAAAACACCAAGAGCTATTTTATTACTGGTACCTGCGGGTAAACCGGTAGACGGCGCTATAGCCAGCCTGACTCCTTTTCTGGAAAAAGGCGATATTATTATCGATGGCGGTAACTCATACTTTTTAGATACCGACCGCCGTATTAAAGAACTGGCCGAAAAAGGCATGCACTTTTTCGGCATGGGCGTATCAGGCGGCGAAAAAGGCGCCCGTTTCGGCCCGAGCATGATGCCGGGTGGCGATGCGGATGCTTACGACCGAATGCGCCCTATTTTTGAAGCCATCGCAGCCAAAGTAAATGGCGAGCCTTGCGTTACCTATATGGGTACTGGTTCGGCCGGCCACTATGTAAAAATGGTGCATAATGGTATCGAGTATGGTATTATGCAGCTGATATCCGAAGTGTATGACCTGCTGAAGTTAGGTCTTAAATACAACGACGACCAGTTGCAGCAAACCTTCGAATCGTGGAACCAGGGCGAACTACAGTCCTTTTTGATTGAGATTACAGGCATTGTGCTGAAAAAAGTGGATGATGAAACCGGCAAAAAACTGGTCACCATGATATCTGATGTGGCACGGGCCAAAGGTACCGGTAAATGGACTTCTCAGAATGCGATGGACATTCAGGCGCCTATCCCGGTAATTGATACCGCAGTGTCCATGCGCGATCTTTCAAAATATAAAGAAGAACGTGTAAAAGCTGCTGAAAAATTAACCTGGCAGCCTACCGCGTTAGATACTGATGCACATGGCGGCTTACTGGAGCATATCAAAAAAGCCTACTATTTTTCGGTGCTTACTATTTATGCACAAGGTATGGCCCAATTGCAGTTGGCTTCAAAAGAGTATAACTACGGCTTGAAACTGGCCGACATTGCCAAAATATGGCGTGGCGGCTGTATCATCCGTGCGGCTTGTCTGGAAGATTTTATGCAGGCCTTTATCAAGAACCCAGACCTGCCCAACCTGCTGCTGGATGAAAACATTGCCAACAAAATGCTCGAACGCCAGGAAGCTGCCCGTTTTACAGTAAAGTTTGGCGTTGACCAGGGCATTCCGGTATCGGCTTTTATGTCAGCTCTGGGGTATTTTGATGCCTACCGCAGCGCTAAGCTGCCTACCAATTTAGTGCAGGCACAGCGTGATTATTTTGGCGCGCATACTTATGAGCGCACTGATCGTGAAGGGACTTTCCACACCCAATGGGATTAATTGAAAGTTCATTTCATCTATATTAAAGTATCTGCTAATGAAAACAAATAAAAAAGCCGCCCCTACCATCCTGGTTATTTTTGGTGGTACAGGTGATTTGGCTAAACGGAAGCTGATTCCGGCCTTTTATAATTTATATGTTGATGGCTGGATGCCCGAAAAGTTTGCCATCATCGGTTTAGGTCGTACCAAACTGAAGGATGATGACTTCAGGGATCGCTTATATGAGGGGCTTACCAGTTTTTCAAGAAGTGGTAAGCCCACTGACGAGAAATGGGCCACCTTTAAAGATTCTCTGACTTACTTTGTATCTGACATAAATAATTCAGCTTCTTACAAAGAACTGGCTCAAAAGCTGGATGATATAGACAAAGAATGGGGCGTACGCGCCAACAGGTTGTTTTACATGTCAGTGGCGCCGCGCTTTATCGAAGCAGTTGCCGTGCACATCAAGCAATCGGGATTAGCCTCCAACGCCGAGCAGGACCGGATAGTAATTGAGAAGCCTTTCGGGCACGATACCGCCAGTGCAATTGCCTTAAATAAGCTGCTGGTGAGTAAATTCCAGGAGCCGCAAATTTACCGTATCGACCATTATCTGGGCAAAGAAACTGTGCAGAATATACTGGCATTCCGGTTTGCCAACGCACTGTTTGAGCCTATATGGAACCGTAACTTTATCGATTATGTGCAAATTACGGTAGCCGAACAGGTTGGCGTTGAAGAGCGCGGCGGATACTACGAAAGTGCAGGCGCGTTGAAAGATATGATTCAAAATCACCTGCTACAGCTGATGTGTATGATTGCTATGGAAGCTCCAGTATCTTTCGAGGCCGAAGAAATACGTAATCGTAAAGTAGACGTTCTGCGGGCTGTGCGCAGGTTAAAGCAGGATGATGTACATTACCATGCGGTACGGGGCCAATACGGCTCGGGTTGGATGGAAGGGCAGAAAGTTGCCGGCTATCGTGAAGAGCCTGATGTAGATCCGCATTCCAACACCGAAACCTTTGCCGCCGTAAAATTTTATATCGACAACTGGAGATGGCAGGATGTGCCGTTTTATTTGCGTACAGGCAAACGCATGCAGGATAAAACTTCGTCAATTACCATACAGTTCAGGCCGGTACCGCACTCCACCTTTGCACAAACTCAGGCCGATAGTTTATCACCTAACCGGCTAACCATCAATATTCAGCCGCAGATGGATATCAGGCTCAGGTTTGTAGCCAAAAAGCCGGGTTTGGAAATGGAACTGAATCCTGCCGAAATGGTGTTTGATTATGACCATGCCAAAGCCTCACCCGAAGCTTATGAAACATTGTTGCTGGATGCCATAGTTGGTGATGCAACTTTATTTATGCGTTCCGATCAGGTAGAGGAGGCATGGGATGTAATTGCTCCTATTCAAAACGCCTGGGAGTCGCGGGATTCCTTAGATTTTCCAAACTATGCAGCCGGTACCTGGGGGCCTGAAAGTGCAGAGGCGCTGATTGCACGCCAGGGGCATACCTGGGCTATTAATGCACACCCTAAAAAGTAATCATTATGCTGAGGATATTTCAAGACAGAGCTGACATTGCAAAAACTGCGGCCAATATGTTTGTACAGATAGCCCAACAAGCTATACAAGAAAGCGGGCGGTTTACGGTATCGCTAACCGGCGGAACCTCGCCCGAAGCTTTATACAATTTACTGGCAGTAGCCCCCTACGAAAATCAAATTGACTGGAGCAAGGCTTTTATATTTTGGGGCGATGAGCGTTGGGTGCCTTTAACAGACGATAAAAGCAATGCGAAGATGACGAACCGTACTTTGCTTAGCAAACTGCCTGTACCTAAAGATCAGATATTTTATATGTGGGCCGAAGGTAAGCAGCCGCAAGAGTATGCCAGTGAATATGAGCAGCAGGTGCGTCGGGTTTTAGGTGCTGATTTAAGCTTTGATTTGGTATTGCTGGGTATGGGGCCGGAAGGTCATACCGCTTCCCTGTTTCCGCATGAGCCGGTATTAACGGAGAAGAATAAGCTGGTAGATGCTTATTTTCTGAAATCGCAAAAAATGTACCGTATTACCCTTACTGCGCCGCTGATTAACAAAGCCAAAAATATAGTGGTGATGCTTTTTAGTGAAGAGAAAGCAGATGCCTTATACCAGGTGCTTGAAGGCGAACGCAATCCTGATTTATACCCTGCTCAACTGATACAACCTGAAAAGGGACAGATAACCTGGCTGGTGGATGAAGCAGCAGCAAAAAACCTGACTACTGTCTGATTTCACTTTATAGCTTTATAATAAAATTGCCGGCCTTGCAAGTCACTGATAAAGTAATTTGCAAGGCCGGCAATTTTCATTTACAGATGTATATTTATTTACTGTGCAATGCTTCGGCAATGGCTTTCTTGGCTAAAGGTTCCATTACTTTATATCCGGCCAGATTCGGGTGTACGCCATCGCCGGATAGTGATTTAGGTAAACCTTTGCGCTCATCAGCCATGGCTGAGAAATAATCAAGATAGGTGATATGATTTTTACCGGCATATGCTTTAATCATGCTATTCAACTGCTCCACTTTAGGTACCGGATTTATATTCGGGCGCCATGGAAAAGCATAAGCGGGCAACACGGAACATAGTACTACTTTAATACTTGCCGCTCTGGCCAGTATAGCCATCGATTGAATATTGCCAAATACATCTTCCAACGGAATGGGACCATTATTTTCGGCGATATCATTAATACCGGCCAGTATTACCACTGCAGCAGGTTTCAAATCGATAACGTCTTCTCTGAAACGTACCAGCATTTGCGTAGTAGTTTGCCCGCTTATTCCACGGTCTGTGTATATATTGTCTGCAAAAAACGAGGGATCATTGTCAATCCAAAAGTCGGTAATGGAATCGCCCATGTACACCACGGTTTTAGGGTTAAGACCGGCACTGCGCAATTGCTCATTAGCAGTAGCATAGCGCCCCAGGTTAGCCCAATCTTTATGAAAAGCCTCATCCTGCTTTTTGCGGTTCAGTTCATCCTGTTCTTGTTTTTCCTTGTCGTTGGCCGGTGCGGTTTGTGCTTTGGCGACAGCTATGCTTAACGCCAGCAAGGCGATAGTGAATTTAAATTTCATAACAGTAGTAGAATTACAGATGATTGTAAAGTAAATAATTAAGACCGTTAAACGCTTGTATATTTCCGTAACATATTTCACAGAAATAAGCATTTGCAAAAATCAGCAATCCTATAAATTATATGCCGGTTTCAGGCACATACTGGATTGGTAAGATTTAAAAGCTAATTATTTAGTTACCGTACTGGTATTTACAATTTTCTGATTGCACGAATGAGGAAGCACTTCTTATATTATCTTATATATAATTAATACTCCAGCATATCCAGGTTGTTAACATAAACATAATATTGAATTCACTTTTTTATAACATAGATTTGATGTTTAAGCATATAAATCTTTATGACAAAAAAAGAATCACAAAAACTGATCAAATCGGCCAAGAAAACGCTGCGTGAAAATATTAAACTGACTTTAGTTAAAGAGTTAAAAGAAGTAGTTGCACAATTCGGGCATGGTGCCCAGGTGGCTGAAAAGGAAATCAGCAAAAGCTCAAAACACCTGGCCAAAAAGCTGTCAAAAAAAATTAAAATTGATGGAGCCGCCCTTTCTGCAACTGTAACCGAGAATAAACCTAAAGAGTTACCAGCTGCGGCCGCTGTTAAAGCTCCAAAAGCAAAAGAACCTAAAAAAGCCGCTAAATAGTTTTCAGCGGTCCTTTCTTGTTTATCCGGCAATAACTTCAAAAGGCTGCAAGCTGCAGCCCGGCTATTACTTTTAGTGTGTAATAATGTTGGATTCTATTTGCTCTAAGGATTTGCCTTTGGTTTCGGGCATAAAGCGCCAGGAGAATACGAATTGCAATGCCATCATTGCGCCAAAAAAGTAAAATATTACTGCTTCGCCTAAATGTGAGGCCACAAACGGAAAGCTGAAAGTAATAATGGTATCCATTACCCAGTGCGTAGAACTGCCCAAAGTTTGGCCTTTGGCACGTACCTGATTAGGAAATATTTCTGAAATAAATACCCAAATCACTGCTCCCTGCGAGAAGGCAAAAAACGCAATAAAAACCATCATGTATATGGGGATGGCAATGCCGCCGGTTTGCTGGCTTTGAAAAGTAAAGGCGATGAGTAAAAGAGCCGCTACCAAACCAACAGAGCCTATCCGCATCAGTGTTCTGCGACCCACTTTGTCAATAATAGTGATAGCCAGCAGGGTAAAGGCAAAGTTGATGATACCGATACCTACTGTAGACAGCAATGCCGATTGTGCGCCTAAACCTGCAGCTTTAAGAATGCGTGGTGCAAAATATAAAATAGCATTAATACCTGATACCTGATTAAAAAAAGCCACCAGCATAGCTAAGATTACCGGCTTTCTGTACGCAGCAGAAAACAGCTTTTCGTTAGGCTGCAAATTTTCAGTGCTGATTACAGAGTTTTTGATTGCTGCAAGTTCCTGCTGGTAGTTATTGGGGTCAATAATTTTTAACACTTCCGCTGCTTTTGCTTCATTATTTTTTTTAAGCACCAGCCAGCGGGGGCTTTCGGGAATCAGGCGAAGCAGCAGTAAAAACGCCAGGGCCGGCAGCGCTTGTATGCCCAGCATTACACGCCAGGAACCTGTGCTGAACAGCTGAATTAAATAGTTAGACAAATAGGCAATCACTATACCCAGCACTACATTAAACTGAAACAAGCCTACCAGACGGCCACGCCGGGCTGCCGGCGCAATTTCTGAAATGTAAACCGGCGCCGTAATGGAGGAAATACCTACGCCCAACCCGCCTAAAAAGCGGAAGAACAGGAAGATATACCAGTTGTCTGTAAATGCCGTACCCAGCGAAGCCAGAAAAAAAGCCAGTGCAACAAAGTACAAAGTGTTTTTGCGCCCAAACTTATCAGAGGGCGTAGAGCCGCTCAGCGCACCAATAACGGTACCAAATAAGGCAATAGAAACCGTAATGCCATGGGCAAAGTCGGACAGGTGCCAAAACTGCTGAATCTGAATTTCGGCGCCCGAAATTACAGCAGTGTCAAAGCCAAATAAAAATCCTCCCAGCGCCACAATCCACGACCATGTCAGCACAGCATTATTTTTCATACAGTAATCGGTTTACTCAATTGGTTTATTAACTGCACGGTTAACCGGAACAGCAGGGCAAAAGGTACACATATTTTTGTAAAAGGCAGGAACAAATGCTATTGTACCGGTATAATAAATTAAATTTAAGGTTAGCGTATGGCCAGCGTTTGTGCAGCTTCCCAGCCTATCATGGCTGTTTTACGCACAGGGCCCCACATGTAGCCGCCAAATACGCCGCTGGATTGGATCACCCGGTGGCAGGGAATTAAAAAGGCAACCGGGTTGCTGCCGATAGCCGTACCCACCGCCCTTGAAGCTGACGGTTGCTGAATTTGCTGCGCAATTTGCCCATAAGTGGAAACCTGCCCCATCGGAATTTTAAGCAGGGCTTCCCATACCTTTAACTGAAAGTCGCTGCCTTTTAAATGCAGCCTGATCTGGCTGATATTGCTCCAGTCGCCGGTGACAATGGATAAAGCATTTTCATGCAAAGGCTCCGTATTATGCTGTAGCTGTGCGTTAGGGAAGCGCTGCTGTAAGTCGACCAATGCCGTTGCCTGATCGGGGGCAAACGCCATATAGCAAATTCCTTTAGGCGTTGAGGCTATCAGCAATAAACCAAAAGGGCTGTGTGTAAAAGTGTAGTTGATGGACAGCTTTTCACCACCGTTTTTGTACTCACCCGGTGTCATTCCTTCAATTTGTATAAATAGATCATGCAAGCGGCCGGTACCTGATAAGCCGGTTTCAAAAGCGGCGTCAAACAGTGTAACTTCTTTGGTTTTTAATAAGGCTTTTGCATACTCAACGCTGATGTACTGCAAAAACTTTTTCGGGCTTACGCCGGCCCATTCTGTAAACAGGCGCTGAACGTGAAAAGGACTCAGGTTAACTCTCTCGGCCACC
>CAXTCH010000136.1:0-8200 GCA_964241945.1 uncultured Mucilaginibacter sp. | reverse complement strand
CAGGAGTTTGGGCTTTTGCGGAGCAGACGAACGCCGCCAGCAGCGCGGCTAAAAGATATTTGTACATGAATTGTGATAAGTTTAAGCAAACTTAACAAATATCTTAAAAACCGCGCTTTTGTAACTAAATGTTTATACTGTCCTGCACTACCACCCTGGCGCAAAGCGGCATAGCTACCTCATGGGCAAATTTTTCATGCACAGGGTCTACCTGGTAAGCTTCCTGCGCTGCGGGGCTGTCAAATAGCAGCAGCAGGGAAACATCATACGAGCGGTCTACCACTTCGCGATAGGTATCAGCCGGAATGCCGATATGAATTTGCCGGATGTGGCTGATCGGGATCAGGGTTTGCAGACCTTCAATTAAGCGTTGTTTATCGGCTTTGTTATTAAGCCAGAAATGTACATGATGTACAAAAGTGTTTTCGAGCAGCATAAGTTTATGTTAATGAGGTAAACAGATATACCCTTTCAAATATAATTTAATAATGCCTGCAGAAAACTAATATGCGATATATATTGTTTACCTTTAAGAAATTCCTCACTAACACTGCACCAGAGATAACACTCGTCTACCCTTAGGCATTGCTTGATCATTCAGATACAGTCAATATTTAAGCTTAGCTCATTATATTAAACTGTACCGCTATGAAAAACAGCAATTACACCAGGTTTTATCGTGTTTTTAAACACGACACCTCGGTAACCGAAATATCTACCAACAATTTTCAGCCGGTGCAATTAAAGCGGTCGCAGCGGCATACCCTTGTAGGGCACCCGGTAGATGTATTATGCGCTATACCCGAAAATCCTTATTACCTGCTTGCTGATGACGAAATGTTTTATGGGTACCTGACCTTAACACGGGCTATGGAGAAAGCTAAGCAGGGCGCCCGCACCTACATCGGCCAAATGATATCAGAAGTGGAAACCGGTATTGCAAAGTTAAAAGCCTATCGCACGGCCCATTATGAGGACTTGAACACTACCCTGCTGGAATCCAATATCCGCAGGCTGGAAAGAGAAATGAACATTAAATAAATAACCGACATGAGTAAAGATCAAAAAGCCAAAAAAGACGTAAAGAAAGCGCCTAATCCAAATCCTAATAAAAAAGCTTCGGCGTATCAGTCAGACAAAGGTTCTGCATCTGCCAGTACAACCTCTGTAATTAAGAAAAGCAAGTAAGATGCAGGAATATAATATTGAACAGCAAACCCGTATTTACCTGTACGACCTGATGAACACAGCTCAGGAACATGGTTTTAAAAAAGAAGATACCTGGCAGCTTCGCCTGGTAGCCGATGAGGAAAAGGTAGAAATTCAACGGGCTTTTTACCCGGCCATTGTAACCCGTATGTTGCCCGAAACGATTTTGACCGTATTCCATTCTATCAAAACCAAGCTCAATCAGGCATTGAACAAAGAAGAAGAACTGATGGATGTGAAGGGTATTTTAAAAGCCGATTTGCGTTACCTGGTAGCCTATAATCCCAAAAGGCCCCGCACATAATGTAGCTGTGATTGCAGAAGGGTTTGTTGAATATCTACTGCTTTAAAAATGCAGCTATTTTAGCATTTACCTCAGCGGCTTGCTCGGTAGCAGGTAAATGCCCTGCGTCGTTTACTAAAAATAGTTCGGCACGTAGTACCCGGCGTATGCTGTCGCTGTAGGTATAGGAGGAGGCTTTGTCATCTTTTCCCCAAATCAGTAACACGGGTTTGTGCCGGGTGTTGAGCAGGGCATTGCTGGTACGGCCGTCATAAACATAATGGTACATAGTGGAAGTAAGGGCATGGGCATATCCTTTATACTGCATCTGCGCTTTACATAGGGCGGCCCAATTGGGATAATGGTCGGGATATTTAAAATCTTCTGCCTGGCTGGCGGCAAACTTAGCGGACTTTACCACTTGCTGGTACTGCGCCACAAACTCCGGCTTGTGCGGTTTAATACTGCCATAGCCGGGGTCAACCAATACCACTTTTTGTACATACTGCGGGTAATGTGCAGCAAAATCAGTAGCGATGCGGCCGCCAAAAGAAATGCCCACCAGGTTGACCGGTAGTTTTACGTTCAACTTTTGCAGCAATTCCGTTAATTGTTGATAGTAAAGCGCATTATCATAAACCACCTCGGGCCGGTCGGAGTAGCCCCGGCCGAAGGCATCATAGCGGAGTACCCTAAAGCCGGCTTTAGTGAGATAGTGGTAAGTGCTGTCGCTGATAAAGTAAGGCACCGCAAAACCGTGAAACAGTACCACCACTTTTCCGTTGGCCGGGCCACCCAACTGATAATGCGTAACACCCTGTGTTAGCCGGATATAGCTTCCGCCCGTGCCTTTTCGGTCTGCGTCGGTAAGCGTTTTCTTCTCCGGGTTGTTGTAGTAATAATAGCCGCTTAGGCCGGCAGTGACTGCTATGATTGATAAAATGAAATAAAGAAAGAAAGCTTTCATTAACCCGGAACTATAAACGCAGCAAATTTACGAGACTGGAGCTGCTAAATGCGGCTTGTAGGTGTCAGTTTGCACTTCGGCCCCTAATTCGTGCAGGATGTTATACAGGCCAAAGTTGGTGCGGTTTACGTAAATAAAGTGCTTTACGCCACGTGCCTGCTTAAACTCGGGCATGCGCGATACCTGCTCGCCAAAGTTATAAAGGCTTTCAAAAAATTCTTTCTGGCTAAAATCAAAGCTGTTGCTTAAATAAGGCTGGGCAAACAGTGTAATCATCTGCTTATATATTTCGTAATAAAACTCCACCTGTTCGGGCGTGTCTTTAGGTAAAATCATTTCCAGCTGCCGGAAGGCTTTTAAAGTTTCTTCGCGGTCGTTTAAAATACCGGCGGTGGTTAACGCAAAAAAGGGCTCATAAAAATCATCCGGCATTTCTTTGATACAGCCAAAGTCAATAGCGCCCAGTTGGTCATCCGTAGTAATCATAAAATTACCGGGATGCGGGTCGGCGTGTACGGCGCGCAGTTCGTGCTGCTGAAAGTTATAAAAGTCCCACAATGCCTGGCCAATTTTATTCCGCAACTCCTGCGATGGACTAGTAGCCAAAAATTCTTTCAGGTGCTTGCCCTCAATCCAGCTCATGGTGATAATGCGCTTGCTGGACAGCTCCGGATAGTACTTCGGGAAAACAATGTTATTTAATACCGAGCAGGCATCGGAGAACTCAATAGATCGGCGTACCTCCAGCTCATAATCGGTTTCCTCCAGCAGGCGTTCTTCCACTTCCTTCATGTATACTTCCAGTTCCTTCTCACTCATACCCAGCAGCCGGAAAGCAAAAGGCTTTACCAGTTGCAGGTCCGACGAAATAGAGTCGCCTACGCCCGGATACTGGATTTTTACCGCCAACTTCTGCCCGTTCAATTCCGCCTGATGCACCTGCCCGATAGAGGCCGCATTGGTCGACCGCAGGTTAAACTTATCATAAATCTGCTCGGGCGATTTACCAAAGTATTTTTTAAACGTTTGCACAATCAGCGGACCTGACAGGGGCGGAGCGTTGTATTGTGATTGTGAGAATTTATCTACATAGGCAGCAGGCAGCAGGTTTTTATCCATGCTCAGCATCTGCGCTACTTTCAGGGCGCTGCCTTTCAGTTCACTTAATGATTCGTAAATGTCCGCCGCATTGTCTTCATTCAGTTCTGTTTTGTCCAGCTCAGGATTGAACAGCTTTTTAGAGTAATGCTTGATATAATTACCCCCGATTTTAAACCCGGTTTTTACAAACTTGGCCGACCGCTCCACCTTGCTGGTGGGTATACTATTTTGTTCTTTACTTTGCTCGCTCATGTTGTTATCAGTTAAATAAGTTGGCCAGCTTTTGTGCCGACAGCCCGGTGTAGTCATCTACCACCAGGTCAACGGGGTGCAGTTCACCGGCCTTATGTGTGGTAGTTAAGGCCACCACCTTCATGCCGGCGCTGCCGGCCGCTTTTACGCCCGACAGCGAATCCTCAAATACCACGCAATGCACGGGCGGTACCTGCAGTTTTTCGGCTGCCTTTAAAAATATCTGCGGGTCGGGTTTGGGTTTGTGCACCTGGGTGCTGTTCATAATCACCTCAAAATACTGGCGGATGGGCACACTATCTAATATAAAATCGATGTTGCGCTGTATGGCTGATGAGGCAATGGCGAGTTTCCAGCCCGCATTTTTTAATTCTGCCAGCAGGTTTTCCAGGCCGTTAACGGGGGCAATGTAAGGCCGGTATAAATTATAGTATATACCATTGCGTTCGTCAGTTAGCTGCTGAAATTCCTCATCGCTGTGCACATCGTCAAAAAACTTACGGATCACTACCGCACTGGGTACACCGCTTATATATTCATTAAAAGTTTGCTGTGAAACAGGCGGTTTACCATGGCGCTTAAACAACTCCTGCCATGAAGCCAGATGATACGGATTATTATTAATCAAGGTACCATCCATATCAAACAATGCGGCTAACTGTGTCATGCTGCTTATAATGCCCTCGCGGCGGGTTTTGTTTAGCGGACTATGCGTTTAAAATCGCCCGTGCCCCATGCGCTCTTTGAAATTGCCGTTTTTGAACAGGAATTTGCCGTAATCCAGCAAATTGTCTACTGCCGAACGCTGGAATAAATCGAAGGTTACGTTCACGCCTTTTTCAATCGCTTCGTCGGTTTTCTCAAAGCCTGCCGAGTTATCGTTCACCCAAAAATTCAGCACAAAGCCAAATTGCATCCAGAAGGCATCTTTATAACGGTTAGTAAAAAACTTACGGTCGGCCAGTTCATTGCTTTCCAGTCCCTGGCGAATGATGTCATCAGCAAAGTTTTCCACCAGTGTTTTCAATCCGTCCAGCACTTTCGGACTGCCCATGCTGCGCTGATGTTTTTTCAGACTGTATACGGCAAAGCTCCGGCTGCCTTTCAGCAATTCAAAAAAGCTGTAAAAAAACGATAACGCTTTTTCACGGGCGCTGTATTGTGGCCATACTTCCTGGTTTTTTATTTCAGTAATGGTGCGTTTGGCCAAATCAGCCCAAACGCTTTGCTCCACAGCCTCAAACGAACCGAAGAAGCGGTAAAATTCCTCCTCCGTCATTTCATTATTCTTGGCAAACAGGTATACCGATTTAGGTTCGTGGCCTTCGGTCAGTACATAATCTATGTAGGCGGCTTGTATGCTTTCGGTAGTAGCCATAATGGTTGGTTTTTATGTAAATATAAGGTTATCAACGATAACAAAAGTCATGCTGATGTTATTTAGATGCAGGTTAGGCAGTAAGTTTATAATGGTTTCAAGGTCGACAAGCCACCATCCACATTCCAGATCTGGCCGGTTACCCAACTGCTGTCGTCGCTTAGTAAAAACTCAGCGGCGGCAGCTAAATCATCCGGCTGTCCGTAGCGGCCCAGCGGATGCCGCTTTCCGGAAGCTTCCTGCTTATCGGTTGTGCTGAGCAGGTTACCTGCCAGCGGGGTATCCGTTAATGAGGGCGCCAAAGCATTTACCCTGATGTGCTGCGCAGCCAGTTCGGCAGCCAGTGCCAGGGTTAAGCCGTTTACGCCGCCTTTGGCCGCTGCAATGCTGGCATGATAGCTCATGCCTGTTGACGCAGCTACCGTACTGAATAGCACCACCGAGGCGTTGCCGGCTGCTTTCAGTGCTTTTAATGCTTGCTGCAGCAGCAATGCGGCGCCGAGAGTGTTGATTTTATAATCATTTAAAAAATCTTCGGCCGTGAAGCGGTTAAAAGGTTTGAGGTTGATGCTGCCGATAGCGTATACTACGCCATGCAATTGTTCGGGTAATTGAGGTGCTAAGCTACTGATGTCATCCTGTAAAATATCAAACGGAATATGGGTGACCGGGCCGGTCCACTGAGGCGACGCATGGCGGGATAAGCAGATAACCTTAGCCCCTTTTGCCATAAGCCGGTTGGTTAGAGCCAGGCCGATGCCGGAGCTACCCCCGGCAATAAGTATTGTTTTTTGGTGAAAATTCATATAAAATATTGAATAACAGTAACATTAGTATAGCTGCATTGTTTACCCATCATGGCCGCGCCCAAGAGAATATTGAAAGAGAATTTACCCCAAAAAATATGTGCTACCTGCCAGAAACCGTTTACCTGGCGCAAGAAGTGGGAAAAGTGTTGGGATGATGTCAAATATTGTAGTGACCGGTGTAGAAAACACAAATTATAGCGATTTTTGTGAGTTAGCTGACTGAAGCGTTTTACTATGAGCGAAAAAATTATACTGGTTTGGTTTCGTAATGATTTACGTGTGCACGACAACGAAATATTGTTGGAGGCTGTACGTAAAGCAGATAAGGTACTGCCGGTATATTGCTTCGATCCTTACTATTTTAAAGCAACTCCTACAGACACCCTGAAAACGGGTAATATCCGTGCGAAATTTTTACTGGAGAGCGTAGCCAATTTACGGTATAACTTGCAACAGTTAGGCGGAGAGTTGATTGTTCGCACCGGTAACCCTGCCGAAATATTGCCGCAATTGGCAGCCGATTATCACATCACCGAGGTGTATCATCATCGTGAGGTTGCTTTTGAGGAAACTGCCGTTTCTGAACAGGTGGAAGCCGCCTTATGGAAGATGAAAATCAACCTGAAGCATTTTATCGGCCACACGCTGTATCATAAAGAAGATTTGCCTTTCCCGATTAAGGATATACCGGACAGCTTTACCACCTTCCGTAAAAAAGTAGAGCGCGACAGTACTGTTCGCCCCTGTATTGCTACACCCGAGCGTATCGAAGTGCCTGCGGTTACCGAAGCCGGCGAACTGCCCTCATTAGCAGATTTGGGTTTAACCGAACCTGCTGCCGACGTGCGGGGCTATCACTTTAAAGGCGGCGAAACGGTGGGCCTGCAACAACTGGAAGCTTATTTTAATCAAAGTATCCCCCTTACCCAAAAAGCGAAAGGAGCGGCCCAGGCATCACGGCTTTCGCCCTGGCTGGCTATGGGCTGCTTGTCTATGCGGCAGGTATACTGGGCTGTAGTGCAGCACGAGCAGGGTTCAGGTAGTCAGCCCTTGCTGCTGGAACTGTTGTGGCGTGATTATTACCGTTTTATGTTTAAAAAATACGGCAGCAAGTTTTATCATCCTGCCGGGTTTAAAACAGAAGCCCCTGAAACGGTGACCAATCAGGACGAGCGGTTCATGCAATGGAAGACGGCCACCACCGGAATGCCTTTTGTAGATGCCGCTATGCACGAGCTTAATGCTACCGGTTATTTAAGCGGCATGGCCCGGCAACTGGTAGCTGCTTATCTGGTAAAAGAACTGCAGGTGGACTGGACTTTGGGCGCTGCCTGGTTCGAAGAAAAGCTGGTCGATTATTCACCTGCCAGCAACTGGGGCAATTGGGCTTCTATTGCCGGTGTAGGTAATGACCCACGCGAAAACCGTAAACTGGATATCCCCAAACTGGCGCAAAACCTCGACCCTAAAGGGGAATATGTGAAGTTGTGGAACGCTAAGGATGGATTGCTGGAATCGGCTGTATAAATGATTTCAGGTAACGCTTTGATGGGTTGGCCTGTGTTTTATTTTTATTAGTGTTCTTTTGTCTTGACAGGCAACTATATACGTGTTAAACCAAACTTGCTATAATGACGGCAATTGTTTATCTCGTTTTTTAAATTTGATAAACGAAAGCAGTACCAAAACAAATCCAATTGCCTGTATGGCATCCTTATAACTGTTTTGATATTGGGGGAAGAAGTTAGGTATTACTAAAAGAACTAAGCCCACCCAAAGGTTTGATTTATTATGAATTTTCATCTGTTTATCAATAGCAATTTATTTACATTTATTTGATTTAGGCTTAACTTCTTTCTTCTTTTCTTTGCCTTCTTTTTTCGGCGTAACACTAGCTTTCATGATGCTATGAAAGATGTTAGATGCTTCTTTAGGGTTCTTTTTGTCTGACATATATCAAAGTTACGCAATTATCTTTACGGTGTTTGAGAATACCAGTACAACATAAAGCCAATAATTGACACTACTGATATTATTAAGGCTATGGCTATTGCAAGTAATATGTAACGAAGTATTTTGAGCATGTTTAAAGAAAGTTTTTCGTATATTAGCATAAAACAGGAAACCCCCGTAAATCTGTTGCTGCTAATGAGGCCCCCCTAATGACAGGGTCGGTTTACGAGGTTCGGACTGTATACACT
>CAXTCH010000135.1:0-8206 GCA_964241945.1 uncultured Mucilaginibacter sp. | reverse complement strand
TTGGTACCCGGGTTGTTGGCAGTGGCAAAATACTGCGACAGTACACTGCTTTGGTTAGCGCCAATACGGTAAGGCTTAACAGCATAAGTAGCCCCTGTAGTAATACTCCAGCGGCTGGATACATGGGCTGAAAGCTGTAAACCTGCATTGCCGCCCAACTTACCCTGACCGCCTGAACCAGCCTTGTTTAAATCTGGTGCAGTTAGCAGCGAAGCCGACAACAGCACTCTGCTCCTTACCTTGGATTTTACTTCGGTCTGTGCAGTAGTAAGCCAGGCTAAACTATCGGGCAGGTGGCTCACGGGCACCTTATTATTACTTTTAGCCGGACTAATGGGAACCACCAATGCAGCTATGGACTGATGACGTGCATCGATAGTGGTTACGCCAGCAGCTGTAAGCGGCAGTTGGGTTAAAGCCAAATTAGCCGATGAATCAGGGGTATGAACCGATATAACCGGAGTTTGCTGCACTATACTGTTTTTGCCGCCCGACTGGTGCTTGGCTATGTGCCTGGATGGTGTAATTGCGGCAATCGGCAATTGTAACTGCGTACTGTCTCCTGCATGAAAGCCGGACCGATGATTAGGTTCCTGTCTGTTTCCCCCTGGTAAATACATGTGATGACGAGTACTGGACAGTGGCTGGTCGGGTTTGATGCTTGTACCTCTAAACCAGTTTAAACCTATGAAGATTAACAATAGCGCCGCAATACTGCCAGATATCCAATATAACCATACCACTCTCCTTTTCCGGTTTTCTTTCTTATCCAGCAACGCTTCCATAGCCATCCAGTCTTCCTCACGAAAGTCTGCAGGCTTACCTTCAGCGCCGGTTAAACCGTCCCTGAAAAGCCGATCTATCTTATTTTCATCAGGCTTTTTCATTTGAATGGACTGCTATGGTTAAAAAAAGTGACTTTCAAGCTTAATGGATTGATGCCTACAATAGGATTATATATACTACCGGATGTGCCTTTGGGCAGTTCCTCGGCGGCTGTAATCAACTGCTTAAGCTTTTCACGGGCTTTAAACAAATTTGATTTTGAAGTACCTGCGCTTATATTCAGCAGTGCTCCTATTTCCTCATGAGTGTATCCCTCAATGGCATATAAATTAAAAACCGTGCGGTAGGCCTGCGGCAGTTGCTGCACCATCGTCAGTAAGTCTTCATACTGCAGCTTTTTATCCGGAAAATCGTTATGACCTATATTTTCTGCAACATCGATGTCCTCAGTAAAAGCCAGGCGCAGGTTGGTGCGGTAATAATCAATGGCCGTGTTCATCATAATCCTCCCTAACCAAGCTTTAAATGGTTTGCCGGAGTTATACTTATTTAAATGAGTAAACACTTTCAAATAACCCTGGTTCAGCACCTCGGCTGCTTCATAACGATTACCGGTGTAACGCAGACAGATGCCCATGGCAAAGCCATAAAATGTTTGATATAACATTTTTTGATCTTTTCTTTGCTGTTTTAAGCAGCCGGCTATCAGTTCACGTACGTCTGCTTCTTCCATAGGCCATGAGCTTCAGTTTCAGATCACAATTTATTGCTTTACCTGTATCACGTTACAGCTATGTTAAAGGTTGCCTCGTTATAAAAATTTATTTTTATCAGGTGTAAAATTATGTACCTAATTTTACACCTGATGAATGCAGTTAGGGTGCGGCTGTGGTAGCAGCATTGTTTACCGGCCAGGCACCAGGGCCTACACTTACCCCTTTAGTGTTTCCTCTTACCGCGTTATCGGCACCAAAGGTGTATAAAGGCCAGCCTTTGTACGTTAATTGCGTTTTACCAAACACTGTTATGGTACCAAAATCGGCCTGGCTGAGCGTTGAAGGCACATGGCTCACACTGGTTACTTCCTCAACGGGCCATACGGCGTTGTTGCTCAGGTCGGCTTTGGTAAAAGTATTGGTTTTTGCCCTATCATTTTTAAAATGGTAAAGTGTATGACCATAAGCATCTGTAATAAACTGTACCACTTCGGTGCCCGGCGTGTACTGGCTGGTATAGTTGGCGCCATCACCGCCTACCAGTTGCTTGTTCACCAGCATTACCGTATAATCAGGCTTGGCTACAAACCAGGTGTTACCGCTGCCTTCGCCGTTTACATCACCCGCTTTGCTGTCGCCGGCATAGGTATAAAGCGGCCAGCCTTTGTACGTAGTTTGTTTGCTGCCGTCAGCGCGGGTAATGGTGCCAAAATCAGCAGTGGCTAACCCGGTTGCTAAAGTTGGGGTAGCATCATAAAATGTTGGCCAGGCAGCAGAACAACCGCCATTGCAGCCCGACTGCCCATCGGCATCAATCGCAAAAAAGTAGAGGGTACGGCCATCGTTGGTGGTAAGTATGCTTCCGAGCTGGGCGTTAGTTGCCAGCTGAATAGGAGTTGTGCCGGTAGTAGAATTTCCGCCTGTAGTTGTGGGAGGTGTTGTGCCAGTAGTATAGCCATTATCAGGAGTTGTTGTGCCTGTGCTATCTTTTTTACAAGCCGCAAAACCTGTCATAAGCGCCAGCAGTACAAAGCTGCAGGCTTTGTTCAAATTCATTTTCATAATGTTGTGTTGTTTAAGTAAACTTTAAATTGTTACATCAAAATTAGCTTGCTGGCCAGCGGTTTAAAATTTAATGCAGTTGTACTTTGTAAATTGCAGATGCTTAGGTTGATTCAGCAAAAGCCTACCAACATCAATTTTACCAATATCATGATCCAAAGTGGTGGATCATGGGCGCTCATTTGTTGAAAGCTAATTGCCAGATTCCTGGTTTCATTATTCTTTTACAGTACAACATCAACACGATGGCTAACAGGAAAAGGTTGCTTCTGTAGCAATATTTTTTGATTGCGTGAAACCTGACAGTAAGTAACAGACCAGTTACGCGCCTTCCTTTAGTCTACTGCTAAGAATTAATGCCAAAAAGTTGCGAGACTGTTTTCCTTTCTATCAAACCAAAAAACTATTGTTTAAGCATGAACTCGATCGATCACTTGCAGCCAACTGGCAGAGCCTGATTTCTGTAAAAGTGGGGCTGTTTAACTCATTAGCAACCGACGCTCGGTCAATTACTGTTCCCGCCGACAGGATCAGCCCGACTTCGTCTTAGCCTTTTTGCTGATGGTAAGTAGCCGGCTCCAAAGGAATAATGCAATTGGTAGCAAATGACGGAGCCATGGAGTCCATGACGATCTTGTTAGTAGATTATTACAAATCTGAACAACGTATCCATAGGCAGCTGTCCCTAAAAAAGAAGCTTGCTTTATAATGTAATGTTCCGTCAGGAAGATAGAACAGATTACTGTACAGCTGTTGTAGCTGAAGTAAAGATTAGCTATTCGTTGTTAAATTTAATTAGAGCCAACCAGTCTTCATGCTAAAGCACGCATTATACGGGCATACCTGCGTTTCCTTGTTTACGTTTTTCAAGCCACCCCGGAAAAAAAATGCCTGTTTTTTACCCTGCAAATCCAGGTAAGATAGGCGAGCACTTGAAGAGGAAACGAATGGACGCAAAGCTGTTACAAGAAGAGGTAGCAAAGATACTGGGCGTCAGTGACGCTTGCATCACTAACAGGATAAAATAACAGAAGTATCCCTCAGATACAATTCATGCCACTTATCATCCAATTTTTAGGTTACCTGCCGTTTAGCTTTGATCAAGTGACACTATCAGATAAACTGAAAGCCAACAGGCACCTGAAAGGATCAGCCAAAAAAAGTTGGCACCATGCTGAATGTGGATAGGACTACCATTTGCAGCTGGGAACAAGGCGAAACTCAGACGTATCAGCGAACATTAGACAAAATCAGTACACTTTTTAACGAAGTTTTGGAGATGCCACTTAGTATAGGGACAGGAGATAATTAGCTCTTAGCAAACCCTTTTATAGTATCCGTTATTTGTTGTTCAATATTGTCACCGCCGAGCTGGGCGAAACGAATAATGCCGTTTGGATCGATCACAAAAGAAGTAGGATACATGCTGACATGATATGGTTTACTGACTGAATCGGCTTTAGGAAGCAAATTGTAATAGAATTTATGTTTGGATAAGAAAGTTTTCACCGCTTTGGCGTCGTCTAATGCCAAGCCAAGAAAAACCACTTGCTTATCTTTGTGACTTTTTACTAAATCATTTAAATGAGGCATTTCATCAACGCAGCCTGGACAGGCTACGAACCAGAAGTTTAAAACTACCGTTTTCCCCTTTAACGCAGACAGGGTCCAGCGTTTGCCTGCAAGATCGGTTAATGTAAAGTCCGGTGCAGGATGGTTGAGCAGTCTAGCCAATTCAGTTTTATCTCGGTCTATTTCCTTGTCCATATCGTCGGTCATCGGAGAAATGAAGACAATATCTGGCTGCCTGGCGTCGTGCTTCATGCGGAATCGCTTGCTTCCCCAAGCTTTTTCTACGCTATCCAGCTTGTCATGAGTGACGATTTTGCCATCCGGCAATTGGTAACGGGCATGATCGACCTTTTGGGCAAACACAGATAGACATTGGCAAATCAAACCGGCACTAACTAAAATCTTTTTCATACTTAATATTTTTTTACGCAAAATTATCTTCTAATGAATTAGCGAGTGTTAACTGTACAGCGTTAAGTGTTAACGAGTGTTAATCAGACGTTTCGTTTAAACTTCAATTGGTAAAGGGGGAATAAAAAAGGCGCCATAAAGACGCCTAACTAGTATTTCACATTGAAACTTTGGATCGGCAAATGAGATTATTCAAATTGCCGTAGATGCACTAAAGAGCTATAGGGCTTGATTTGCGCAATGTAATTTCAAGCTTCTATGGCCGCTGACTTTGATAAATCAGCAATCCTTTATTTAAGTAAGCTACATACTTTAATGGATCATAGTCAGCGCCTTCCGGGCTGATTAAAGGCTTTTCCGTATACGGATTCAGTAACACATAAAAAGGCTGCGAATTACTGTTAAAGCGGGAAGCCTGCAAATCGCTGTATAATTCCCCAATGGTTTGAACCGCTCGGCCGGTAAGTGAACTATTGTACTGTTCAGATTGTGATAATGCGGTTTTATCGTCCACATACAGTTGTATTAAAATATATTGGTCGCGAATGACTGGTGATACGGCCTGATCTGTCCAGACATTTGCCTCCATCTTACGGCAATTTATGCAGGCATGTCCTGTAAAGTCAATTATTACCGGTTTATGAACTGTTTTGGCATAAGCGAGACCTTGATCATAATCAAAAAATGGATGCTGACCGGCAGGTTTGTCAAATAAACCTTCGTATTTTCTTTTGATAGTATCAGATGCCTCATTACTTTCATGCCTATTACTCAACGTTAGAGAATATAAATCGAAATCCTGCGTTGATTGCGGAGGTAAGAAAGCACTGATTCCTTTCAGGGGTGCTCCCCACAATCCAGGAACCATATATAACGCAAAGGCGAATGAAATGATCGCTAAAAATAATCTTGGAACGGATAGCCGTAAGCTTTCACTGTCAAAGCCGAATTTTAGCTTGCCCAACAAATAAGCACCCAAAAGGCAAAATATGATGATCCAGATGACCAGAAAAAGCTCACGGTCAAACCAATGCCAATGGTAGACGAGATCAATATTACTTAAGAATTTAAAGGATAAGGCAAGCTCCAGGAATCCGAGTACAACTTTTACAGAATTTAGCCAGCTGCCTGATTTGGGCAATGACTGTAATACTGAAGGGAAGGTGGCAAATATGGTAAATGGGATAGCCAGCGCGAGGGAGAATCCCAACATGCCTATTGCTGGCCCAAGCAACAATCCGCTGACAGCGGCTTGTACCAGCAGGGTGCCAATAATGGGTCCGGTACAACTAAATGAAACCAGGGATAGTGTGCCCGCCATAAAAAACAGCCCGGCAAAGCCGCTTTTCTCTGAGTTTTTATCTAATTTATTAGCCCAGGCCGTTGGAAGCATGATCTCAAAAGCACCAAGGAACGATGCAGCGAAACAGACAAGCAGCACAAAAAATAACAGATTAAATATCCCGTTTGTTGCCAGGCTGTTCAACGCATTCGGCCCGAAGAGTATTGTAATCAGCAACCCCAATACAACGTATATAAAAACAATGCTCAATCCGTAAAGAGCAGCATTTCGTGCCGCTTTGCTTTTTGTTGAGGCGTTTTTAGTAAAGAAACTTACCGTCAGTGGCAGCATTGGGAATATACAGGGCATAAATAAAGCCGCCAGCCCACCTAAAAAACCGGCAACAAAGATTGAACCCAAAGCCTGTTTCTTGTTGCCGTCTACGTTACTTGTCGGGATATCGGTTTTTCTAACAGGGTAAGCGGCTATACTGGCCCTTTTTGGTATATGGGACGCTTGGGTACTGGTCACAGGAGTTATGGGCATAAACGTGACGGTATCTGTTTCTTTCTTTAAAGTTTTCCCGTATGCCGAACCATGGCCGCAAACAAATATCACGACTACGGTTATCATGCTGATTATTGCTTTTATTTTCATTACAGGTTACTGTTTCAAGGATAAATTGAAAGGGATTTCTTCTGGTGGCAAGCATTGGTGATCATTACAAGCCATGTATTTGATTTTGCCTTTAACCAGCACGGTGCCGTTACTATTTAATTTGATCCTTAATTTAAATACAACTTCGTCTTCAAAATAATCGACTTTCATGCCGAAGACTTTTTCGTATCGACTGATCGGTTTTGGCTCAAATGCCTTTCCGATAGCTTGGAATAACTTTGATGGCTCAAAAGCGAAAGACGTTTTTACTGGTCCGCCTTCGCCGATGGTTTGTGAATAGATATGCCAGCCTTTTTCAATTGTGGCTCTTATAAAAATCAAACCTTCATTCCTGTTGATTTTTTTTGCTCCGTAACTCCAGGTAACCGGATGAAGTAATTGTGCTTGAATAGCCCGCGATGTACACGAAATTAAAAGCGATAAAATGATAAGTTTTTTCATTTTGTTGTAAGCGTTATGTGTGTTGCTGTTGACGCAAAACCAAGTGATACATGACCTAAAAAGGCAGAGATCGTTTTGAATTATAGCACAAAGGTATTTTTGGGCGGGTTTAATATTGTTAATGGGGAACAGGTTAGTGTTAACTAATGTTAACAGACGTAGATTGCTGCGCTAAAGACACTTACATTTGTCACATCTTGAAAAAAAAGCTAACCATTACGTTTGGAATCGCGGTAGTAACTGCCTGCAGTATCCTGATTTTTCAGTTATACTGGATTTATTATAATTATAGCAACGCGCAACATTTATTTTCAGTAACGGCGACGAACGCGCTGGAAAAGAGCGTAGACCAATACCAGTTACAGCAAATTGATCTGCCCACATCACTTAACTACAAAGTGCCTACGCTGACGGTATTTATGCGAACCCTTCCGGATCAGGATGCGGTGGCTTTAGATTCAACGAAAAGCAAGCAGCTCTTCAAAGCCCAAATGAGTACGGTAGCTATTGACAAACAAAATGTGCCCGTCGTAAAGGCATTGATAGCGCGTCTATTACTTCAACAGTTGCATAAGCCGATTGACCTGAAAGTCCTGACAGGAATTTATAAGGGACTTTTACAAAAGGATGGGATCGAGGTGCCGGTGACTTTGAATATACGACATTCTCCGGCCAACGTGCGTTCCGGTGAAATTGCCGCTACGATTTTCTATTATAAATCGGCCGTTGTGATCAGCGCGGTTATAGATAGTCACAACTGGTTATTACGCCATAATTTGTTGCCGGCTTTGGTATCCGTGCTGCTGATCCTCCTTTCTGCAGGCAGCTTAGGATATATGGGGGTGATTATCAGGCGACAGCTCAAACTTGATCGCATGAAAAATGAATTTATACGTAATATTACACATGAATTTAGGACACCAATGACTATTCTGAGATCCTCTAACGAGGCAATAGCACAGTTCGGTGTGGCCGCAGATCCTGAAAAACTTTCGCGTTATACCGGAATCAACAGTGCAGTTTTAGATAAACTGGAAAATGAGGTAGAGCGAATGTTGGAGATCAGTAGTTTGGAGCGCAATTCCGTTTCGGTTAATTGGCAGATAGTCAATATGCCTGAGCTGATACAATCAGTCACAAATCGGTTTATTGGGATTGGGGATAATTGTATTATCCTGAAACTTCAATCTCCGGCAACGGAAATCAAAACCGATCCTGATAAACTGGATACGATTCTCAGTAACCTCATTGATAATGC
>CAXTCH010000134.1:0-8310 GCA_964241945.1 uncultured Mucilaginibacter sp. | reverse complement strand
ATAATCAAAAAGCTCACCTGCAATCTTTTGTAAACGTACACCTCTCCATTGGCGTACTTTGTTTTTTGGTGAGTTAATAAAGTTTTTAAGTTTTTCGTCAATTGCAATATTATGAAAGCTGAATTGTAAGGTTTTGATCTCAATGTACGCACATTTTTCCTGTTGATTAATGTAGAGTTCTATATCAAATTTTATTTCATTTTCATCCAAAAGGAAATTTAAAAGCTTGGAAACTTTGGGTTTAAGCATACCATAATAGATTTCCTGACGAAATTGTTTATTCTTTAAAGCTGCATTTAATAAATTCATTGCGCACAAAATCAGAAACAAATGCGTCGTTGTTTTTGGATTGTCTCTGAGCAGTTTTTTAGCGTACAAAACTTGTTCTGTTGAAATAACAGTTTTAAAATCCTCTATTTTGGATAGTTCAATGATATCTGTTAGTCCGTTGCGCACAACTTTTTGGTTGAATTGAAAATTATATTTATACGTCTTTGAATTAAAGTAAATCTTTTTTATTCTTCTTTAAGGCGCTTGGAAAAAAAGACAACAATTGCCCTCCACATTTATTGAAACAAATATTAATAAAATGCCTGTTTAATCAGAAAGCCATTTTATTAAAGCGTTCCCTTTTTTTATGCAGCAGATTTTTGACAATAAACAGGATATCGCAATATCATAAGCGGTTTGATGTTTAATAAGCGGTTTGAGGCCAGGCAGGGCATACCGAACGCTATCAAATATTGCGTCTAACACCCAATTTTTATTTATCATGATAAATGCCACTCACCTTCGTGCCGGAGTGCGAACCCTACCGTTTGCCTATTAGGCGTTATTGCTATCGTCGCCGAGCAACTGTCCGTTCACCGATTCCAGTTTATAGATAATATCCGTCAGTCCCAAGATTTTTTTTTGTTCCCAGCGTTTGGCAACTATCCAGGCAATGGCTAAACATATAGATGGTATCAGATATAAAAGTACTGCATTGACGCTGCTAAGCAGCTTGAAAGCCTGTAGTAGGTACAGCCATAAACCAACCGTCAGCAAACAGAAATAAACATCTATCATTACCTTACGCATAAATTCATTTTTATGCTGAATGCGAATTAACTGGCTTAAATATTCTTGACTGCTGTTACTAATGTTGCCTTTAAACAACATGGGCAGTAGCTGATTGGTGGTAATTAAATAGGCTACAACACCAATAACCATCAATGCTAAACCAATAACGGTGGTTGGCTGCCGGTTATGGATGCTCAACCCGGCACTCAGCATAACAGCAATGCTTGCTATTAATGTTATAGTTTGAATAACTAACCTGAGGCGGAATGATTTCCGAATCTTGGCGGCCTTTTGTAATAGCTGTGCTGTGTCAGGCTTCTCCTTTGATTCTTGCTTACTCCACAGTCCTTTAAGATCTACTTCAGTGTTCATAATTTTTAATTTTTTTTGCTAATCTTTCCTTAATTCGGTGAATTTTAACCCTGATGTTAGTTTCATTAAGCCCTATAATCTTGGCTATCTCCGCTTGCTTTACATTTTCCAGCTCGAGCGAGATAATCAAACGGTCAGTCTCGGGTAGTTCAGCAATACATTTATATAAAAATTGTACCTCAAGTTCAAGGTTACTATCGCCGGGCTGCCTGACTTCTTCGGGCATTGATGCACGCGGCATACGATTTTGCCGTTCTATCTGACGCAGGCAACTGTTGGATGCTATACGGAATATCCAGGTACCGATGGCTGCTTCGCCTCTAAACTTTGGCAACTGCTGCCAAATGGTAACAAAGGTGTCCTGGGCAATATCTTCCGCCCAGTCATGGTCGTTAACGTAGCCCATGCATATGCGAAAAACTTTGTTCCAGTAAGATTTATAGATTTCGTCGAACTTCATTTTGCCTGTTAGATACAGGCCTTTAAAAAATGCTACGCCTTCTCCCTGAAAATAATTTCCAAGTAGTTTGAAATGGTTGGTCGTCTATATAGTAAAGTTACAGAAATATGGGTAGCAGCCTTGATGACAGAGAAAGCAGTGCCTAATTGGCTTACGTCAGCCAATGCCTGTGTATACCGAAATCAATCGCTCTTAGAACGATGCAACTTTTACTTCGTGGTACGAAAATGCCCGGCTGGGTGCCAAAATTTTTTTGATAATTTGCATCAGTGTTAATTTACAGTACGCATATCTTATCTTATTAATGAACAATAATGAGCTGGCCACCAAGCCACATTACCCTATATTGGATGGCCTTCGCGGTGTAGCAGCCATCATTGTTGTGACCTTTCACCTGGCTGAGCCTTTATCAACCGGTCATTTAGATAATTTAGTCAATCATGGCTATTTAGCTGTCGACTTTTTCTTTTTGTTATCAGGTTTTGTAATCGGCTATGCTTACGACGACCGCTGGCATAAAATGACTGTTGGCAGTTTTTTTAAACGCCGTATCGAACGTCTGCAACCCATGGTAGTTTTGGGTATGACGCTCGGCGCTATCGGGTTCTATTTTACAGATTCTACCTTATGGCCGCTTATTCATGCTGTTCCTGTATGGAAAATGCTGCTGGTTATGCTTATTGGGTATTCGATTTTGCCCGTACCCTTGTCGCTTGATATACGTGGCTGGCAGGAGATGCACCCCCTGAACAGCGTGGGCTGGTCGCTATTCTTCGAATACGTTGCCAATATTCTTTATGCGATAGGAATCAGGAAATTTTCTAAAACAGCGTTAAGTATTTTTGTGGGGATTGCTGCCATCGCACTTATTCACCTGGCTATCACCAACGGCGATGTGAGCGGCGGCTGGACATTGAATGCGGAACAGGTGCGCATAGGGCTTACACGTACCCTGTATCCTTTTTTTGCAGGCTTGTTACTTTCGCGAATAGCAAAACTAGGTCGAATTAAAAATGCCTTTTTGTGGTGCAGTCTGTTAGTAGCTATAGTGCTTTATATGCCGCGCATTGGCGGTGCCGGGCATCTTTGGATTAACGGTGTGTATGAGTCTGTGTGTATCATCATAGTTTTTCCGCTTATTGTATTCTTTGGCGCAGGTGGCATGATACAAACTCAAAGCGAAAGCAGGCTATGCAAATTTTTAGGTGATCTGTCTTATCCGCTTTACCTGGTACATTACCCGCTGGTTTATTTTTACGTTGCCTGGATCAGCAACCATAAAGGCGTAACACTCGTACAGGCATGGCCTTATGCGTTACTGATCCTGACAGGCAGTATAATTTTAGCCTATGCCGCATTAAAATGGTATGATGAGCCGGTTCGCAAATGGTTGCGTAAAAAGCTTGCGTAGTGTTTGAATAGGTATCAGGGTTACCAAAAGTAGCCGTTACAGAATCAAAGCGTTACCAACAGAGAATGCTAACAGTGCCGGATTGAGTAAATAAGTGTATTGGCTGATGGGCGGGTTATCCTATTAAAAGAGATTTTTGTAAAAAATTATTAAGAAGTCAGGCCTGATGATGGTTGCGTTATTGGCTTGCCTGTTAAATAAAAAGGTTGGGTAATTTCCAAAGAACAGGAGGGGGCAAGGCGCAATCCGGCCTGCTGTTTTTCTTTTTTCAGATGCTGCTGTAACAGTTGATGATAATAAATAGCCGAGGCAGCGCTTTGCTGCTTTACAGGCGCAGGTACTGCTTTTAAATCCGACAGGCGATGGTCAAGGCATTGCACCGCTTTATCCAGTTCCTTTAATCTTTCCGCTACATGGTCAAAAGTGGCGTCATTATCCTTTTCAGGTTTATGATGCAAATGCTGTTTAAGCTTCTGAATAATGCTCAGCAGGTGCAGCTTGGAACGTTGGTAATACGCATACTTCATAGCAATTAAATTTGGGGGTCGGGGTGGTTTACGTACAGATGCGGAAAATGGTTTACAGGCAAACAATATTTGCGCTATTAATACAGAAATATTTATTCTGTAATTATGATAATCCTATTCTTGCTTAACCTTAAACAGTTAAAGCTGATTGATAATGAACGCACGATTTGCCATATATTCAATACACTTACTATAAACCTGATAACTGCTTTAAGCCGGGTAAAGAATATTATATTTGCCTGATTAGCGTATCTTTTAATTATATAGCTTATATTGAATTATCATTTACCATTTTAACTTCAACCTGTGAACAACAACCATAAAAAATTACGGTGGCTTGCCGCAATTGGCCTGTTTTTACTATTATCCTTTAATCGTGCTTCGGCACAGCTTATTTACCAGCCGTATTCTTATCAGTTCGACCAAAAATTGAACAGTGCGGTGTATTCGCCCCGCAATGCTGCGCATACGGCTATCAAGCCCTATTATTTGTCGGATACCAGTTTTGCCCGGCCTTTGTTTGACTCGCTTACACTGGCCAATTACAATAATAAAGGGCAAAGCTGGATACGTCGCGTTATATTCAATCAGCATTTGGTAGAAGTAAAGCATCCTGATTATACCTTCTATCTGGATTTTTTGCCTGACTTGGATGTAGGTCGTGAGTTTCATGATAAACGAACCACATATTTGAACACCCGCGGCTTCCAGGCCATGTTAACCGTTAGTGATAACTTCTTTATTTATAGCAGCGGCTATGAAAATCAGGGAAAGTTTCCG
Organism: uncultured Mucilaginibacter sp.; assembly: GCA_964241945.1. Lineage (GTDB taxonomy): Bacteria > Bacteroidota > Bacteroidia > Sphingobacteriales > Sphingobacteriaceae > Mucilaginibacter. Next base: position 3,698 of record CAXTCH010000134.1, on the reverse strand, counting down.
AATTATGAAACCAATTATATTCATACGTTAGGTATTGTACCTTCGCAAGGAGTGAACAATGCATATCTGAACCTGGCTTCCGAAGATTGGTCATACGTAACTGCGTTGATAGGCTATAAACCTACCAAGGGCATCACCTTATCTTTAGGGCAGGATAAAACTTTTATCGGCGATGGCTATCGCTCTATGCTGTTATCAGACTTTTCGCTGCCTTCGCCTTTGCTGCGTTTGAATTTCAACTTGGGGCCGCATGTGCAATACATGGCCGAGTGGGCTTACCTGGAAGACCAAAAAGCGCCCCAGTTTGCTTCGTTTTTTAATAACCGCCGTAAATGGGCCGCCTTTCACTTTATCGACTGGAATATTACCAACCGGGCTTCGCTGGGTTTCTTTAACGCGGTAATTACTGCCGAAGCAAATGGCCAGGGGCAAGGGCATGGCTTTGATATCAATTATGTTAACCCTATTTTCTTTTCTTCAGGATTACAGCCATCAGGCACCATAACCGACCATACCTTGTTTGGATTTAACGGTAAGTACAAAGTACTGAATAAAACCACCGTTTATGGTCAGGTACTGGTTGACCAAACGCCATCATCAGCCACTAACCGTAACCGTACCGCATGGCAGGTGGGCCTGCGTGGGGCAGATCTGTTTGGCGTGCCGCACTTAAATTACCTGGCCGAGCATAATTCGGCAACGCCTTATACGTATGCCAACCAAAATACCATTGTAAATTATGCTCAGTATAATGCACCGCTGGCTAATCCGTTAGGGGCAAATTTTAATGAGTGGCTGGGGTTGCTGAATTACAGCATTAAGCGATGGGATTTTCAGGGCGAATTACTGTATTCAAAAAACGGGCAGAATATAGGCACAATGAATTATGGCAGCGACCTTACCCTACCCGATAATGTAAATGTAATTGGCGGCAACAGTACCATAGGGCAGGGCCTGGCTACTTCGCTTAAATATGCCGAAGGTACCGTGGCTTTTGTGCTTAACCCTAAAAACAATTTGCGCATTGAACTGAGCGGGTTGTTGCGCGAACAAAAAAACAGCGTGGCAGATACCAAAACGGTATGGATCAACCTGGGCCTTCGCTCCAGCTTCCGGAACCTGTACCACGATTTTTGAATTTAGCAGCTTTCATTTAACCTGAAAAAGATTATCTCACCCTATGGCGACAAATCGTTACTTACCTAAAATATACCGGGCCCTGCTTACCCTTGTGCTGGGTGCAGGCGCCACGCAGGCTGCCGTTGCGCAGTCTGACTATCAGCCCTATTCCTTTCAGTTTTATCAAAAACTAAATACTTCCTTATATTCTACCCAAAGCAATCAGCATACGGCGCTAAAGCCCTTAGTGCCGTCTGACGGTACCATCGGCCGCTATTATGATTCACTGATGCGTACCAGTGCCTACCGGTCGTCCGGCCGCTTGCTCACCGATCATTTAGTGAGCGTACATAATACCAATGCTACCTTTTTTGCAGATGTATTACCAAACTTCAGCATTGGTCGCGATTTTTCGGGGCATACCACCACCCATCAGGCTGCCGTAGGGTTACAATTGGGCGGCTCATTAGGCGGCAAGTTTTTTTACTATATCAGCGGCGATATCGATGCTTCGGTATATCCCGACTATATGACCACTTACATTAACCAGGTGGGTATAGTGCCGGGCCGCGGGAGGGCTCATCAAAACATTACCAATGGTTATAGCTGGTATAATGAGAATATTTCGGTATTATATAAACCTGTAAAGTACCTTACCATAGAAGCCGGTAAAGGCAAAACCTTTATTGGCGATGGTTACCGCTCATTGCTGCTGTCTGATTATGCCTCGCCTTACCCGTTTTTTAAATTAACCGGCACATTGGGTAACGTTACTTATATGGCCATGTGGGCAGATATGGACGACCCGGCCACGACTTCGCAATATGGTGTTAACCGACGCAAGTTTAGCGTATTCCATTATCTGGACTGGAACGTAAACAAGCGCTTATCGCTGGGTTTCTTTGAAAACATTATGGGCTACTTTACCGATGATAACGGAACCAAGCGGCCTTTCGACTGGAATTATATTAACCCGGTCATCCTGATGCAGCCTACTAACAATGGAAGTGATGACCCGGACAAGTCATTATTGGGGCTTGATGCCAAGTATAAAATCAGTGATTATTTAACGGTTTACGGGCAGTTTGCTTTGAATGAGTTTCGGGCTTCCGAGTTTTTCTCGAGCAATGGTAACTATCAGAATAAGTACGGCTGGCAGTTGGGCTTACGGGGCAGCAATCTGTTTGCCGTGCAGAACCTGAATTTTTTGATCGAAACCAATAATGTGAAGCCTTATACCTATTCAGCCCGTTCGGCTATCGAGAACTATTCAGAGATGGGCGAGCCCCTTGCACATCCCTGGGGCGCCAACTTCAGAGAAGCGGTGGGCATATTGAATTACAGCTATAAGCATTTTGATTTTAGCGGCGAGCTTGACTTAGGCCGTTACGGCCTGGATGAAAACGGCTTGAACTATGGTAAAAATATTTTTAAAGTGTATACCAGTCCGGCACGTATTAACGGCAATTACACCGGGCAGGGTTTAACTACCAATATGGAGTACCTGGAAGGCAAAGTAGCTTATGTTATCAATCCCCGCTATAACCTGCGGTTTGAACTGGGCGGCATACTGCGCCGTGAAAAGAATGATGCTTTTAATGATAAAACATCCATGCTTACCATTGGTTTAAAAAGCGCGTTCAGCCAGGTGTATAATGATATTGCCAGTTTTAAAGCACATTAACGGTACCGTGATCGTTTAAAATAAATTATATAATTGCAGCAACCGTTTGCCAGAGCAGCAGCTATGATGACGGCAGACCGAATACTTTTCTGCACTTATAGATGAGATATGGTTATAATGCCGGATAATACAGAAAAGGAAGCATCCTATGCTATAGCCATTATAGGATTAGGATACGTGGGTTTGCCTTTGGCGGTTGAGTTTGGAAAAAAATATAAGGTAACCGGTTTTGATATCAACGCCCGGCGGATAACTGAATTAACCAAAGGCAATGACCACACTCTGGAGGCCAACCCTAAGGAGTTAAAGAATATCATCAGAACCGCTGATGAATCCACCGGCGTGTATTTTACCGCTAACGCGGAGGATTTGCAGGCTTGTAACCTGTTCATTGTTACTGTGCCCACGCCTGTGGATTCATATAACAACCCTGACCTTAGCGCATTAATCAAAGCTTCAGAAACGGTAGCAGCGGCTTTAAAGCCGGGTGATATAGTGATATACGAGTCGACCGTTTTTCCTGGTTGTACCGAAGAAGTATGTGTACCCATATTGGAAAAGACATCAGGATTAACATTTAATCTGGATTTCTTTTGCGGTTACTCTCCTGAGCGTATTAATCCCGGCGATAATACCCGCCGGCTTCCGGATATTAAAAAGATCACCTCCGGTTCTACGCCGGAGGTGAGTCAGCAAATTAACCGCCTGTACAAAAGCATTATCACTGCAGGTACACATCTGGCGCCCTCTATTAAAGTAGCGGAGGCCGCCAAGGTAATTGAAAATGCCCAGCGTGATATTAACATCGCTTTTGTAAATGAGCTTTCAAAAATATTTTTTCTGCTGGGTATTGATACCTACGAAGTACTGGAAGCTGCTGCTACCAAGTGGAATT
>CAXTCH010000133.1:0-8312 GCA_964241945.1 uncultured Mucilaginibacter sp. | reverse complement strand
GCATAAATAAATTCCATAACCATAGCGGCTAATTATAATTCTAATTTGATTTGGCGCTCTGCTGTCCATTTTCAAAGACCAATGTTTAATCAGATAAAAAATACCGGCCGCCATCAACAGTACATTTATAGTTAAAAAACCATAGAACTGATCGGAGAAATGCCCGGCCGCTTTTGATGCGTAATATGTTCCTACGTAGGTCAACGCAGTTCCTGCAACTGTGAGTAGAGCCGCTATCCGGGTTGTTAGCTTCGAATCATGCCGGCGATAAGCGAGATAATAACCCAGTATCACATAACCGATATAGCCTGTAAAGTAGTTCAAACTAAAAGGTGAATCTGCAGGCAGCAGATGAAGCTGATTTATTGCACTCACTATAAACCATAGACCCAAAAAATACAATAGCGCCCGGTTACTGGCTTGTTGCACCCAAGGCTGTATAATCGGAATAAATAAATACAAGCCTATCAGCATATACACATACCATAGATGCACAGCACTACCATAAAACGCTTGCTGAAGCAGCCATTGTCCGGGATGCTCGAAAGTGCCTCCACTTTCCGTCTTTACTGACAGCAGTAAATTAAACCCTACATAAATCAGGCTCCAGAACAAAAAAGGCCACAAAATACGGCTTAGCCGCTTTTTCAAAAACCAGCTGATGGCTGTGCTTTTGGGCAACAATAACGCCCCGGTCAGCATCACAAAAAGCGGAACGCAACAACGGCTTACAGACTCGTAAAAATTTAAAATCCACCAATTGGCGTTAGCTCCATGTGTCTGGTCAAACGCTACAGCGATACCAAAAGCTGATGTATGTAATATAATTACCGCAACAGTGGCTATCACACGAATATTATCTATCCAGCCGGTGCGCTGGCCAAGAATAAACTGGGCGTATTCCTTCATGTGGCGGCAATTTGTTGGGTACGTTTAATCACTTCTGCGCCGGTAAGTCGGCAGTAAGCATACATAAGCCAGGTGTACAGCCCCGGAAATAATGAAAATGCTTTGTAAGCATATTTATGCTTTCGTTCTACGGCGTGGGTTTGACCAATAAACTGTTTATATTGATGCAAGGTATTTGTCACCTGCTGATATGGCTGAGAGAACTTTTCTTTACCCGCTAACAGCAACAAATTAAGCAAAGAAATATTGGCCACAATATCAAAAGCTTTTGCTTCGGGCAGACAGGCGGGCGTGTGCTCCCCTACCAGTTTTACCATTTCGGCAGAAACCTTGACGGTTTGCATATATTTTAGGCTGAAGGCACTCATACTGGTAGAATTACTCCTCACCAGATAATTGTATTTTACTTTATGCTGCACAACCGTTTGTTTTGCAGTTAAGAATACTTTGCAAGTGTATAAAATGTCTTCATACATTTGCCCTTCAAATTCAAATTGCCTGGCAATTGCCGCCCTATAGATTTTATTGTTGGCACTACGGTCGAGGTCACCTTTTAAACAGGCAGATAGCGCCTGCTGGTGATTTAATGTCATCACCTCTTTACTTTCCGGCGGAGCGACTACTTTGTTTGGAAACACCACACGCATTCTGCATACAGAAATATCGGCCTCATGCGCTTCGGCATTCTTTACCAACAGTTCGTACATATCAGGCTCTATAGTGTCATCGCTGTCTATGAATCCAATATAGGTGCCTTTAGCAACGTTTAAACCGGTATTACGGGCCGCAGATACACCGGCATTAACCTGGTGAATAACTTTTATACGTTCGTCTTTTGCTAAATAGGCATCACAAACGGCGCCGCTATTGTCGGTTGAGCCGTCATCTACCAAAATGAGTTCAAAATCAGTAAAAGTTTGGCTCAAAACAGAATTTATGCAATCGTCAACGTAGCGCTCTTTATTATAAATAGGAATGATTACAGAAAGGGCGGGCATCTTCAATTGTTTATTTTTCAGAGATCGCAGTTTTTACAAAGCTGAAGGGAAAGGTCCGCTTTTTTTGCAGCAGGAATAGTAACGCTGTCACTATGATCAAAACTGCCAGATAATACACAAAAAACAAATAAGGATTAATCATTTTTGTTAAATGCAAGCAGGCAACCACAGTAGCAACTAATATGGCATAAAATATATAGCAGTGCCCGGCAGTGATCAGCCGTTTTCTGATCAGCACAACATCCTGCAAAATGTGGAAAGACACAAACGACAGTACTACTGAATAGTTAATCACCGATAGGTCTTTTACAAAATACAACCCTATAAAACATCCTGCTACGCTGATTATTAAACTGGCAATATTGAACCACATATCCAGTTTTTCAAGCCCGATAGCTACAATAAGGTTAGCTTGTAACAGTACGGTTGGTAGCAGCAAATAAGTTAAAAACATTTGCTTTAAGCAAAGTACTGCCCCGGGGTAACCCCTGCCAAATACAACAGGAATAATTAAGCCTGAAAAAGAAAAGATAAACACGTAGGAGGCTAAGGCGATAAATGTATAAATCAAAAAAATCGTTTTATACAGTTGCTTTAACGCCGTATAATTCCGCTCGTTGTAATACTTGATAAATTGGGGATAAATAGTAGCTGACGCTACCACCGGCAATATCTGGAATACAGAGAATATACGGAATGCAATTTCATAATCGGCCACGCTGGTCAGCGTAAGCGTTTTGGAGATAATTACGTTGCCAATTTTCCAGTAAATAATGGAAATACTGCCAATGACAATGAACTGCCAGTTTTTGACAATCAGCACCTTTAAATCGTAAATAGAAATAGAGGCATTCCACAAGGATTTTAGGTTAATACTATTAGCCGAACCCAGTTTTATAAATACCCCAAGGGTAAGTACCCGCACCACAATCATCAGGGCTGCTAACACCACTGCGGTAAAAGGATGAATAAACAGCAGGCAGCCTATTATCAGTTTCAAAAAACCATCAATAGCCATGATAATTGCAGTTTTACGCTGTTCACCTTCAGCAATGTTGAGTGTGCGGATTGCGTTAATACAGTTATCAAAAATAATGTTGGTACCTAAAATAACACAGAGTGCCCGGATTTGTGCATCAGGGTACATTAAATAGGCAAACCCGATATTAACTACATAAAAAAGCAGGCCCAAACCTAGCTGGGTTTTGAAAAACTTGCTGGTAAACCCAAGCTTATCATTCTCAAGTACATACTGCCTGATAAACCACTGCCCTAATCCCATTGAAGAAAAAGCAGCAATTAATTGATAAACGGTAGTGGAAATTAGAAATTTAGCAAAATCGCTGGATGGATATTTACGGGCGATAATGGCAAAAAATAAGCTTACAAAGAGAATTTGCAGCATGTTAGACACCATGCCCCAGGCGCTGTTTTGAACCAGCTTTGACTGCAAAACGTTAGCGCTCTTCTTGCGTGACCAATTCATCATCAACAGGCTCATTAACAGGGTAAGCTATAATCAGTACAACCATACTGGCTACCATAATCAGTATCCTATAATCATAAATAGAATATACGGTATTAAATGCCACCAGCCAGCTAATTAAGGATGCAATTAAAAACCCTACCCGAAAATCGTAAACGTTCCTTATTCGCATGGCTACGCCTTTCAACATGGGCACTATTAAGTACAGTGCAAATATAGCAAATCCGATAAAGCCAAACTCTACCATAATTTTCAGATAGCCGTTTTCAGGTTGATCAAAGTATACCAATTGTCCATCCTCAATTTCAAGATACTGATCCTGAGAATGGCGGATGACATATTTTTGATAGTTACCGGTTCCTATACCCAGTATCGGATGCTTCTTGGATATATCAAAAGCCTCTTTCCATATACTCTGACGAAACTGCAGATCCTCAGATACATTACTTGCCCGGTCGACCACACCATTATGTACCGACACCAAAGTATAGCCTATAAATCCGATAACAAATAAACCGGCAATAAAAAAGCGCTGTGACCGGGCTCCCATTAAAAAAGAAATTACCATTCCAACCAAAAAGCCGCCAAATGCAGCCCGACTACCAGCAATTGCGATAGCACCAATAGAAAGCAGGAAGATACCGTAATTAAACCATTTTTTCCTTTGGCTGATATTGTCTTCCATATAAAAAAACAGGAAGCTACCCATAGCCAGGTACTGCCCATGCGCCTGCGAGTCATAAAAAATACCCGGGTAACGCACAATGTGAAATACCGGGTCCATCGTGTTTGGGCTTAATCCCGGATAGAAGGTGAATCTTAGGCCGATAATACGTTGGATGAGCAGAAAACCCAAAGCAATTAAGTAACTTATTTTTAAAGCATTAACTGCCTTCCAATGAAAGGAAGGATCTTTATAAAATTCGGTGAGAAAAAACCGTGCAAAGATAAATATAGGTAATAATTTGATCAGCTTCAGATATGCCAGATCAGGAAACTCAGAGTTAAGGCTGCCAAAAAGTATAATAATACCCAGTAAAATGAAAAGCAGGAAGTACAGATTATTCCGGCTTATGACACTTACCTTAATGAACTCTTTAAAAAGAAATATCAGTGCATAAAAGCACACAAAATCGAAAGTCTTAAATCCTCCCCATGCCTCTTTGGTTATTTTCAAATCCATCAGCGGCAGGCAAACCAAAATAAAAAGCAGGCAGGTTTGTACAGTGTTCCCTTTATAAAACAGGTTTAAAAAAAACAGCAATAACGTTAAAGCCGGTATAATTACAATAATTGTACTGACCATCTATTTAATCCTACTTTTAATAACAGAACTTCTGATGTAAATAAAATGATGTAAGGCTATAATGTAATTACAGTCTGCTTAAAAACTGTTTCCACAATAACTTCGGAGTTACGTTAACCGGACTTGTGTTATAGTAACTGTTTTCGTATTTGTAGCCATAGCCATACTTGCTGTTGCGTATACCGTTAAAAATGATGCTCACATTAGGCAGTTTTTTGGCCTTAGTAAACTCTTTAATGAAGGTAAGTTCGTCCTTGCTGGTATAGCCCTGCCTGATAAGGTACAGCGACACATCAGCAGTACGGGCGATAATCATTGCATCAGTAACCAGGTGTAACGGTGGTGTATCAATAATCACATCATCATAGTGGTCTCTTAATGCGCTTACCAGTTCAACGAGGCTGTCTCTTTCCAACAGTTCAGTTGCATCAGCCGGAATATGGCCAAAACCGACAATGTCGAAATTATCGTATCCATCTAATGGCTGAACAATTTTGCGTAAAGGCATCGGGTTAGTCAAGTAATCGCTGATACCTAAATGATTGGTCGGCAAACCAAAAGTTTTTGAAATTTTAGGTTTACGTAAATCCATCTCCAGCAGTACAGTCTTTCGGCCCGAAGCAGCTAATGAGGCCGCCAGGTTTGCGCTCACAAAGCTCTTTCCCTCACGCGAAATGCTTGAAGTTAACAGGGTTACCCTACCCTCGCCTTCCAGGCCCATGTGACCCTCGTTGCTGCCTTCGCTTACCAATACGCCCTTGGCGTCCAGTTGCATGCCGGCAGGCTCTGCTGTTCTTTGTTTGTAAAAATGTGCCAGGTTAGTTCTTAGCGACCGGAACTGCTCGCTCACCAGTGTGTGCTTGTCTGTCGCTACCACGCCGTCGTCTTCTGCATCCTGGTAAGCTACTTCCGCCAAAATAGGTACCGTAAGCTCTTCTTCAATTTCGCGTTTGCTTACAATTTTGTGAGTAACGGTATCTCGCAGGTAGATAATCAAAAATGGCAAACCTAAGCTGATTAGTAAGGCCAAAGCTATAATCACCGAAGTTTTAGGCCATTTGATATCGCCTACATTGGCCTGATCAACTATCCGTGCATCTGTAAAGGTTGAAGTTAAGGCCAATAATAACTCTTCACGCTTTTGCAGTAAATAAGTAAACAGGCTTTCTTTACTTCCCTGCTGCCGTTCCATATCTTCCACATGGCGATCCTGCCCGGGCAGCTGGCGCATCGTAGACTGAAACTGGCTGTTTGACGAAATTAATTGCTGCCTTGATCCTGCAAGATTAGCCTTTATACCTCTGACCGTAGTTTTGATAGCCTCTTTGGTTGAAGTAATTTGCCGGTTAATAGGCTCGAAGATACCGGTGTTGGTTTCAGGTGTAGTAGCCTTTAGTTCATCCTTACGCAGCTGCAGCTTTGATAATTTTTCAATCAGGCTGGTCAGCGCCGGATCATTTATTCCGCTGGTTGAGGGAGCAACTACGCCGTCTGCCGCAGGCGAATTGATATATTGATCAATTTGACCAATAGCACTCAACTGCATATTCACATCATTCAGCTTCTGATTATTGGCCTGCATGGTTTCCAGGTATGACTTTACCTGATTACCCACATCGGTAATACCCTGACTGCTGCGGTAACCGGCAATCCTGCTTCCGGAGGTATTCAACTCTCCTTTCAGCGAGGCTATCCGGTTATCAATAATATCGATGGTTTTTTGCGTTACGCGCTGTTGTTCATCGGCACTGGCCTGATTGTAAGCCGCAATTAAATGATTTAGAAAATCCTGTCCTCTTTCAGGAACTTTATCCGTGATAAACAAGCCAATGGTAGGCGCCAGCTTGTCCAGCAGGTGAGCATCCAGCGCCTTAACATAGTCGTTGCTTATATCCTGCGGGTCACTTAATTTAAGATGAATCTTTTCCCCTATATATTGATCAAGGAATTGGGTAGATTTTAACAACCAAGTACCCCTCGTGTCGCTTACAGGTGAATTAAACTGAACGGTTTGCAGTTGGCCGTTCATATTTTTTATTTCAAAGCTGTTCTTATCTTTTATTTTAACATCAATTTGCTGATTGCGCAGCGAACCGCCTTTTTCCACCAAAACAAATTTAAACGGAGATGTCAGATACAAATCCTGAATTTTGAAACCGCCCGAAGTGGAATAGTTAGCCCACAACTGCAAGGTATCAATCACCTTATTAATCATTTTTTTTGATTTAAGGATCTCTATTTCCGCCTCTGCGTTTTTAGGCGAACCGGATTGTTCCAGCTCGGGTATTGCAGCCTTATCATCAGGCGCCTTTTTATCATCTTTAACTAAAATGGTAGCGCTTACTTCATAAACCGGACTTGCATTGTGCAAGTAAGTTAAAGCCACTGCCATAGAGAGCAGAAAAACGAGAACAAAAAGCGGCCAGTGATAAAAGTATTTGGTTAAAACAGATCTTAAATCAACAAATTGATGTTTGTTTAACATTACTGAAAACTTGTTTTATAGTACGGTATGATTAACGATTGTTATGGAATATTGATACCACAATCGCAACCAACGTTAATGAAGAGATCAGAATAGAGGCTTTTTGATAGCCAGTATCTGCATTCTCTAATTTAAGCTTGCCTGGTTGTACGTAAATCAAATCGTTGGGTTTTAAATAAAAGTATGGTGAAGTGAAGATTTGTTTAGAATTCATGTCGATAGGAATGTAAGTTCTCTTTCCATCAACTTCACGTACCAAAACAACATCATACCGGTGACCGGTAATGTTCATATCGCCGGCTAAGCTCAACGCTTCAGTAAGCGTAAGTCTTTCGCTTGGACTGGTATACACGTTCGGGCGCAACACATCACCCAAAACGGCAACTTTAAAGTTTACCAAACGCACATATACAGTAGGTTTGCTTAAATAAGTTTGCAGGCTTTGTTGTAACTGGGCAGATAATTGGGCAGTAGTTAAACCCGCTACTTTGGTGCTGCCAATTAAAGGTAAAGCTACTTCGCCGTTTTGATCAACAATGTAACCAAAAGAAGGACTATTGCTTAATGTACCTGCTACCTGAATATTGTTGGTAAATACGTTTGCCGCATCCTGGTTCAAGCTGGTTACGCTAATGGAAATCTGGTCAAAGGGTTGGATAGTTGGCAACGACAGATTGGTAATATCTTCGCTGGTAACATGCGAGCGGCTTAAATCCTGCCAGTAAGGTACTTTTTCGTAAGAAGCACACGAGCTGAATAAGACAGCCGCCACAAAAAACATCAGTAGTTTAATTGTGACCTTTTGATAAGTAGTCGGTTGTGTTTTCATATTTATCCTAAAATTGATTAAGTGATTGCAGTTTTATGAGCCTTTTTTATTTAAATTTATTTATTAATAATTTACCTTACTTATAGTATGCGAAAGCATATGTAGCCCCCCGGGCCGCATATGCTCACATAATCCCATCAGCACGTTACGGAACTGTGGAAACCCTTCCAATCTTGTTGTACGCATCAAACGCCCTGTGTGCTTGATACGCTTATTCTGTAATCTAGCCTGCCGCCGGCAACTTTCTTTGCCGACCGCATTGTTTTTAAATTTGTAACCCCAAGGCAACCTGTTATTCC
>CAXTCH010000132.1:5540-8340 GCA_964241945.1 uncultured Mucilaginibacter sp. | reverse complement strand
GCAGTAATAGCAATAATTTTAGATATGGTAAAGCGCCCGAACACATTACAAAACACCGACCCCAATTGCAACCAGGTAAATACCTTTAAAATAGGTACTGAGTAAGGCGGATAATTATCAGGCGTCTTACGGACCGATTTAATAAAGCGATAACCAATAACCGTACTGCTCAGCGCCATCAACAGCATCAGTAAGCGGTCGGCATGTGATACTTGGGTATACAGGTTACTTAACCCATAAATAATAGTGACCAGTAAAAACCCATACAGAAAATTGAGTAACTGCGGCGGCCAAATTTTGTAAACCAGCCAGATAATGGCCAGCATCATCACTAACGAAAATATTTCCAGGAAAACGGCTGGCGGATGGTCATAAAAATAGGTGGCAATAATTACCGTTACCAATACGGAAGATATAAAAGGATGCCGGGCCGTATAATTGGTTTGACTTAATATTTCCTGCGGGGTGCTTTTGCGCTTAAGCACACGCTTACGGTTATTGTACAGCCAGTAAAAGAAAACCACAAACAAAATGAGGGCACCTAAATGCACCAGCATATTGCCCGAAACATAATAACTCAGTAAAATTCTGTTGATATCAATAGTACTATTGGTAGCCTCACTGAAGGAAACGCCATTGCGTTTAGCGCCCGAGTCCCATATATAACCGTATTCGCAGGAAAGCGCAGTGGTGTTAAAGCTGCGTATCCGGAAGTTAATCTGGTCTTGTGCATCAATCAGCGCAATGTAAGCGGCAGCCACCCGGTTTTGCATATAACCGATTTTTACCAGATTTTTCCGGTTAACAGAATCCATCTTTTGCCATTTATTGTGTATAAGTTCGCGTTGCTGAATAAAAGTCCTTTGCAGCGACGAATCAGCAGGCGCATTATTTAGTGCCGCATCGTTATTAATTTTAATGAGCTCATTCTGCGTTTGTATCAAGCTGTTGCTGATATCATTCAAACCCGTTTGCCATACATCCATCTGGTCCTGACGGCGGGTAAGAATGTTACGCAGGTTATATAGAAAGCGTAGGGTGGTCGACTTGTCATCGGTTACCGACGAGGTTACTTTACTGACTACCCGCTCCGTTATGGGCAGGCTTTCGCTCACCTCCACCGTGTCTAGCCCGCGGCCTAAGCGGTTACCGATTTGATTAAGCACAACTGCATAACCCTCAACTTTTTGCAGAAGATTATTTAAAGAGGTGTCCGACTTCTTTAAAGTACGCATCAAAGAGTCGCGGTAAAGAATGGCATTGCGTAAGGAATCGCTTACTGTAGTGTGTTTTCTGCTTTTTTTGTTTTGCCCATAAGAAGTGTTACCGGCCAACGCCAGTAGCAATAAGCAAAAAACGTAAATAAAGTATCGACTTAACTTATGCATGAATTGAAAACGCAGCAAGTGATATAACGCAGAACTTATAAAAGGTTTTCAGTTGCCGTACTTTCATTGTCATAAATCAAACTGTCTAAAGCCAGGCGGTAGGAGTGCAGGCCAAAACCGGCAATAACCCCCCGGCAACTGGCTGCAAGTATAGATTTATGCCGGAATGATTCGCGCTTATATACGTTTGAAATATGCACTTCAATTACCGGCGTGTTAATAGCCGATATGGCATCGGCAATCGCGATTGAGGTATGGGTGTAGGCACCGGCATTGAGCACGATACCATCATAACTGAAGCCGGTTTCATGGAGTTTATTAATTAATTCGCCTTCTGTATTATTTTGATAGTAATACAATTCATGACCAGAATATAGCTGTTGCAATTGTGCAAAAAAACTTTCAAAATCGCTATTGCCGTAAACGGACTTCTCCCTTACACCTAATAAATTTAAATTTGGGCCATTAATGATTTGTATCTTCATCACCCAAACTTAAGTATAAAAGCTTAAAAACCCCAACAAAGCGTTGAACTGGAAAACGGTCATAAAGAATTTTCAAAGTTACCTGAAACTCGAAAAATCCCTCTCTGAAAACTCAGTTGCGGCCTACACGCGTGATCTGATCAAACTTCAGCAATATTGCGAAAGCTTGCCTGCCCTTATCACGCCCGAACAAATTACCCTGACGGATCTTCGAAATTTTGTTCAGTGCGTTAATGAGTTGGGCATGGTTGCTACCTCACAGGCCCGGCTTATCTCAGGCATTAAAACATTCTATAAATATTTAGTGCTGGAAGATGAAATTCTGACCAACCCGGCAGAACTGCTGGAAGGCCCGAAGCTGCAGCGCAAGCTGCCGGATACGCTGACTATTGAAGATATAAACCAGCTGATTAGCGCTATAGACTTATCAAAGCCAGAAGGTACAAGAAATAAAGCCATACTTGAATTGTTATACAGCTGCGGCTTAAGAGTAAGCGAGTTAACTGAATTGCGCATATCAAACCTTTACCTTAATATCGAATTTATTAAAGTAACCGGCAAGGGAAACAAGGAGCGCCTGGTACCTATAGGCGGGCAGGCTATCAATGCCTTGAATTATTGGCTTCATCAGAGCCGGGTGCATATACCGGTAAAAAAAGGGGAAGAGGACCTCGTATTTCTTAACCGCCGTGGTAGCCGGCTAACCCGCGAGTTCATTTTTATGCTGATTAAACAATTGGCTGAAAGTATAGGGTTGAAAAAGAAAATTAGTCCGCATACGTTCAGGCATTCTTTTGCTACGCATTTAATTGAAGGCGGTGCAGACCTTCGCGCCGTGCAGGAAATGCTTGGCCACGAAAGTATCACTACCACAGAGATTTACACACATTTAGATCGTGATTATTTGAAAAGTACCATTATACAATA
>CAXTCH010000132.1:0-5440 GCA_964241945.1 uncultured Mucilaginibacter sp. | reverse complement strand
GCATCAGATAAGTGCTTTTTTAAAGCAATGGCAATGCAGCCGCTGCCTGTGCCTATATCCAGTATATGTTGAGGGTTGTGTTCATTTTTTACTTCATGTAATATCCAGTCTACCAATTCTTCAGTTTCCGGGCGGGGAATCAATACCGCCGGTGTTACTTTAAAATCAAGGCCATAAAATTCAGTATGACCAATTGCATATTGTAAAGGTGTACCCGAACGCAGTTGCTTGAGAATACTTTGAACGCGATTGATATCCTCAGCACTCAATGTGGCTTCGTGAAATGCTTTCAGTTGGGCATTTGATTTACCAGTAACCTCATTGAGCGTCCACAAAGTGACGGCGTTAAGCTCGTTCGCTTCATACTGGCTTTGTAGTTCATGTTTAAACAGATCAAATACTTCCCCAACGGTTTTCATGCAGCAAAGAAACATAAAAAGCTATTTTTGTACGATGATCGCCGATGAAAAATATATGCAACGCTGCCTTGAGCTGGCCGCCTTGGGCGCTGGCCGTGTAAGCCCGAACCCCATGGTGGGCGCTGTTATTGTTTTTCAAGGCTTAATCATTGGCGAAGGCTATCACCGGCAATACGGTCAGGCGCATGCTGAAGTGAATGCGGTTAATGATGTTTTGGAAAATGCGGGCGAACAAGCAGCCACCTTGCTTAGCCAGTCCACCATTTACGTTTCGCTTGAACCGTGTGCACATTACGGCAAAACTCCGCCTTGTGCCGATTTAATTATCAGGTATCAAATCCCCAACGTAGTGGTGGGTTGCCGCGACCCCTTTGAGGCAGTGAATGGCAAAGGAATTGAAAAGCTGCAACAGGCTGGCATCCGGGTTACCAGCGGCGTTTTGGAAAAGGAATGTCTTTGGCTCAACCGGCGTTTTTTTACAAGGGTTACCCAACAGCGCCCATACATTATTTTAAAGTGGGCACAAACTACTGATGGTTTCTTTGCGCCTGACGATAACCGGCAGTTTTGGATCACTAACGATTTGTCGCGCCGCCTGGTTCATCAATGGCGGGGCGAAGAAGATGCAGTACTTGTAGGTAAAAATACGGCAGCCGTTGATAATCCGCAGTTAAATGTCCGATATGGAGGAGGCCGGAATCCAAAACGCATTGTAATTGACCGCCGGCTTGAACTGAGCACTGATTTACACTTATTTGACCAGTCGACAGAAACACTTATTTTTAATGAAATAAAAACAGATATTGAAGGCAACCTTAAATACATAGCCCTCGAAAACTTTGATTATTATGTACCGCAATATATTATCTATCAGCTATACTTGCAGGATATACAGTCGGTGATTATTGAAGGCGGCGCTAAAACGCTTGAAGCCTTTATAGCAGCCAGCTTATGGGACGAAGCCCGCATTTTTACAGGGACTTCTTTATTGCGGCAGGGCATACCTGCCCCGCGCATCAGCGGTTTGGCTGTAGAAGAGATGAACCTGAATTCCGACCGTTTACAAATATTTTATAACCGCTCTGTATAATTATGTTTTACATCTTTTTAAGCGCCTGCTGCAGTGTGGGGCTTTCTGTATTACTTAAGCTGTTCCGTCGGTACAACGTCGATTTGTTTCAGGCCATTACCTGGAATTATGCCGTTGCAGCACTGCTTACGCTGGTATTTTTAAAACCGTCGCTGCAAAGCTATTCTTTAGCACCGGCTTATATTTATACGTCGTTGGGTATTTTGCTGCCATTTTTATTCATAATTCTCGGCTTTGCAATAAGTACCGCAGGCATCGTCCGTACCGACGCAGCGCAACGCCTTTCGTTGCTCATCCCCGTAATTACAGCTTTCCTGCTATTTCATGAACCGGTAACACTTATCAAAATTATAGCCATCGGAATAGGCATCCTTGCTGTATTATGCCTCATCCCGCGACAAAAGGGTTTGTCGAACCGCAACCGCAAGGCCAAAGCCTGGCTTTATTTGTTAATTGTATTTGTAGGAATGGGCATAATCGACATTTTGTTTAAGCAGATGGCTTTGTTTAAGGCCGTTCCTTACACCAGTTCACTGCTCCTGGTGTATGTACTGGCGTTCGTCTTGTGCCTCATCAGGTTAGTTTATCTGTGGTATAAAAAATCTACACGCTTTGCAGCGCATTACGTAGTGGGCGGCATTTTGCTCGGTGTGGTAAATTTTGGTAATATCCTTTTCTATTTAAAGGCACATCAGGCATTGGCTAACCAGCCTTCGGTAGTATTTTCTTCCATGAACATTGGCGTTATTGTTTTAGGCACACTGGTAGGTGTGATAATATTCAGAGAAAAGCTTTCGTTGGTGAACAAATTAGGTATCGGTTTGGCTATCGCTGCTATTGTGGTATTAGCTGTATTTAAGTAATGAGATATGCTTTTTGATGATACCTATCGTACACTGACTAAACCAGCCGAAACTATTTTTACCGATCGCGGCAGCAAATTTCTGGGCTTGGCCTATCCACTTAAAAATGAGCAGGAAATAAAGACGTTGGTAGCTGGTGCTAAATCCCTGCATCCCAAAGCTAATCACCACTGCTGGGCCATGCGTTTATCGCCCGACCGGTCGATTTTTAAAGTGAACGATGATGGCGAACCTGCGGGTACTGCCGGCCGGCCTATCTTGAATACGATGCTGTCAAAAGACGTCACTAACGCGCTTATTGTGGTGGTTAGGTATTTCGGCGGTACCTTATTGGGCGTTCCGGGGCTGATTAATGCTTATAAAACTACGGCGGAACAGAGTATTCAGGCAGCCGGTATTATTGAAAAAAGTATAAGCGATATATACACCCTTACATTTAATTATTTACAACTGAATAGTGTAATGAAGTTGGTAAAGGAAGAGCAGCTGGAAATACTGCACCAGGCATTTGATAACGAGTCGAGCCTGCAAGTTGCCGTTCGCCAATCACAGGTCAATCAAATTTTGCAGCGCCTGGCCGGCTTAGGCATAGTGTCTGTAACCTTTAATTACAGCAGGTAAAATTTATTTGTATTTATCAAAAAGATATACTTACTTTTATACCATCTATCCGCAACTAACCTGTGAAATATTATGAATACCTTACCTATGGGAATCTATCTCGAGGATGAGAAAAGATTTGAGTTTGATTTTGTAAAGCATTTGCTTAAAATTTCTTTTTTTAAAGAAACTCGGCCTGCCGGCACCATCGTATCTCCTTTTCGTATTGTGAAAAACGAAGACGATTTATTTCTGCTGATACACAATTATGATCGCTCAGGTGAACGTAAGTTTACCATCAAATCAATGGGTTCAGATGAACTCGTGATTAATGATGAGCATAATTCATACAAATTATCCAAAGTGGCCTAATCCCGCTTTATAAAGAAATTAAAAGGGCAGTGCACACTGCCCTTTTTTTATGCCGTTTGCCCTTTAATACGTATTTTGGCGGGGTATGCAATCCTTTGAATTAAACCGGACCGATTTGCTGCGGATTAAGGCGGCGCTGGATAGCAGCGAACCGGAATTAAAAAAGGTGCTGGACGATTACCATGCGTCGGAAATTGCCATACTGTTTGAACAACTGACCGCCGAAGACCGCGAAAAAATCATCAATGTATTACCTGCCGATGAAGCCTCTGAAATTTTGGCCGAAATGGGGGAGGAGCATCACCCTGAAGATATTCTGATCAGCCTCGCGCCTGAAAAACGCTCGGAAATCATCGAGGAACTGGATTATGATGATGCCACGGACATTATTTCACAACTGGACGAGCATGAACAGCAGGAATTGCTGGAGGATATTGATGAGGAAGATGCCTCCAACATCCGCAACCTGCTGACTTACCAGGAGGATTCTGCCGGCGGTATCATGAATACGGATGTTATCCGGGTTCATGTTGAGTTAAATAAAAAGGATGCGCTGGAGGAGATCATTCGTCAATCGGAAGAGATGGAAGAATTCAATACCATCTATGCGGTTGATGAAGCTAATGTGCTGCAGGGTATTATCTCTATCAAGAACGTTATCAAAGCCCGCGCAGATATATTGATCAGGGATTTGATTAATACCGACTTTGTTTATGTGGATGCTGATCTGGACCAGGAAGAAGTAGCCCGCCTGATATCTCAATATAATCTTACCAGTATTCCGGTGGTCGACCGTAAAATGAAGTTACTCGGCCGCGTTACGGTAGATGACATCATCGACGTAATGGAGGAGGAAAATACGGAAGATATACTGAAGATTTCCGGTGTATCTGAAGACGAAGAACTGGCCGGTAACTGGCGCGATGCTGTAAAAAGCCGTTTGCCCTGGCTGGTGATCAACTTGGGTACCGCATTCCTGGCCGCTTCCGTTATCCGGCACTTTGACGATACGGTAAAACGGCTAACCGTAATGTCGGCCTATATGACCATTATTGCCGGCATGGGCGGCAATGCGGCCACACAAGCGCTTGCGGTAACTGTAAGGCGTATTTCATTGAGCGACTTAACCGACAAGCAGGCTTATAAAACGGTAATAAAAGAATTTTTAGTCGGCCTCATTAATGGCGCCTGTAACGGCTTAATAGTGTTTGGCGTAGCCTTATTATATGATGCCAATCCGTTACTGGGGCTGGTATTATTTTTAGCGATGACCGGCAACTTAGTGGTAGCTGGCTTAACCGGGGCCAGCATCCCGCTGATACTGAAACGCTTGGGCATTGATCCGGCAATCGCTTCCTCTATCATCATTACTACTTTTACTGATTGCATCGGCTTTTTGCTGCCTTTATGGTTGGCAACAAAGCTTTTATTATAAATTTGGAACTTTAAATCCTCCATCATGACCGAACTCAGAAACGATTGGACTAAAGAAGAAATTGCAAAAATTTACCATACCCCGCTGCTGGATCTCATTTACCGTGCAGCCACTGTTCACCGCGAAAACCAGGATTACAGCGAAGTACAAATCAGTTCACTGATTTCTATTAAAACCGGCGGCTGCCCCGAGGATTGTGCTTATTGCCCGCAAGCTGCGCGCTACAATACCGGTGTAAATGTGCATGCCATTATGCCCCGGGAAGAAGTAATTGCCGCTGCGGAGAAAGCCAAAGCCGGCGGTGCATCGCGCCTGTGTATGGGCGCTGCCTGGCGCGAAGTACGTGATAACCGCGATTTTGATAAAGTAATTGAAATGGTGCAAGCCGTTAACTCTATGGATATGGAAGTTTGCTGTACCTTAGGCATGCTTACCGAGCAGCAGGCACAACGCCTTGCCGATGCCGGTTTATATGCCTACAACCACAACTTAGATACTTCAGAAGATGATTACAAACGCATTATTACTACCCGTACATATGATGAGCGTTTAAAAACTTTAGAGAACGTACGCAAAGCAAAATTAACGGTTTGCAGCGGCGGTATTATCGGCTTGGGTGAAACTGTGGAAGATCGTATTTCAATGCTGAAAACCTTAAGCA
>CAXTCH010000131.1:0-8359 GCA_964241945.1 uncultured Mucilaginibacter sp. | reverse complement strand
CCAAAGGCGACCTAAGTGCTTACGCTCGCGCTAAATAGCGGCATCCATCCCGCGCGACAAATAGATACGCTCAAATGAGCAAGATTTCTTTTCCTTAGGCGCGCTAAACTGGTCTTCGCAAACAAAGCCGTTCTTTTTGATAATGAGCGCATGGCCGGGATTAATTTCCTTAATCTCTTCCAGCGGTACATTAAAGGCAGTTTGAATAGCCGGACGCTCGGAAGCGGCAACTACTACTTCATCATTCTGATAATAAAATGCAGGACGAATGCCGGATGGGTCGCGCATGACAAACGCATCACCATGCCCTAAGATGCCGGCAATGGTATAGCCGCCATCCCAGCTCTTGGCCGATTTTTTTAAAATCTTGGCTACGTCCATACTATCGGCAATCATTTTACTGATTTCGATATTATCATCATTGCCTTCGCGCTTAAACTGATCAAACAATCCCTGCACTTCGGTATCCAGAAAGTGGCCTATTTTCTCCAATACGGTAACCGTATCCGCTTTTTCCTTGGGGTGCTGACCTAACTCATACAATTGCTGCAGCAACTCATCCACATTGGTCATGTTAAAGTTACCGGCAATAACCAGGTTACGGGTCATCCAGTTATTCTGGCGTAAAAACGGGTGACAGCTTTCGATGCTGTTTTTTCCGTGTGTACCGTAACGCAGGTGGCCCAGCAGCACTTCGCCGGTAAAGCTCATGTTATCCTTCAGCCAGTTGGCATCCTTAAGTTTTTCGGGATATTCTTTTTCTACCTCGGCAAACTTTTTCTGGATGTATTCAAAAATATCAGAAACGGCATTGGAAGCCATGGAACGGTGCCGGCTGATATAGCGTTTACCGGGCTCTATGTTCAGCTTAATGGTAGCCACCCCTGCGCCGTCCTGGCCGCGGTTGTGCTGCTTTTCCATCAGCAGGTAAAGCTTGTTTAAGCCGTATAAGGCTGTTCCATATTTTTCCTGGTAAAAAGATAACGGCTTTAATAGGCGGATAAAAGCTACTCCGCATTCATGTTTGATCTGATCGCTCATTATGATTTATGGAAGTGCAAAAGTACAATTTATCATTCAGGTTAAGGCAGTGTTATTGTCATGTAAAAGCATTTATTAACCATCAAAAAAGCCCGGCATAGGAGGCCGGGCTTCATCATTAGTATTTAGTTTAAATTATCAGGGTATGAGTATTTTTATAATTTTTCGCCATGCTGGCTAATGTCCAGGCCTACCGCTTCATCTTCTACAGATACACGCAGCGGGGTAATCATATCAGTTATTTTTAATAAGATCATGGATCCCACAAAGGCAAAAACCGATACCCCGATCAGAGCGCCTAATTGCACCAGGAACAGGTGGGTTTCGCCAAAGAACAGGCCATTGGTAGTTACGGCAGCATTTACATTTTTGTGCGCAAATACACCGGTAAGCAGCATACCTACCATACCGCCCACGCCGTGGCATGGAAATACATCCAAAGTATCGTCAATTTTGGTGCGGCTGCGCCACTCCACCATCAGGTTGCTCACCACCGCCGAAATGATACCAATAGCCAGCGCATGCGGAACGGTTACATATCCGGCGGCCGGAGTAATAGCCACCAGTCCCACTACCGAACCGATACAGGTACCCAAAGCTGAAGGTTTACGGCCACGCATCATATCAAAAAACACCCAGCTTAAACCGGCTGCTGAAGCAGCAACCGTAGTAGTAGCCAAAGCGCTCACCGCCAGTATAGAAGAACAGCCCAGCGCCGAACCGGCATTAAACCCGAACCAACCGAACCATAGCAAACCGGTACCAATAATTACATAAGTAATACGCGCGGGCGCATGGTTGGCCTCATTACGGCCTTTTAAGTAAAGCGCCGATGCAAGTGCTGCCCATCCGGCCGACATATGCACAACAGTACCGCCCGCAAAATCAAGTACGCCCATTTTGGCCAAGAAGCCATCCGGGTGCCAGGTGCAGTGGGCCAGCGGAGAGTATATAAATACAGAAAATAACAACACAAAAATAATGTAGGAGTTAAACCGGATACGCTCGGCAAAGGCGCCGGTAACCAGCGCAGGCGTTATAATTGCAAACTTAAGCTGGTACATGGCAAACAGCAGCAGCGGAAAAGTTGGTGCAGGTTTCCAAACCGCATTGCCCAGCATTCCCTTCATCATAAAATAGGTGGCAGGATTGCCGATAAAGCCGCCGATGGAATCGCCGAAAGATAAGCTGAAGCCGAATATTACCCAGTATATGGTAATAATCACCATACAAATTAAGCTTTGCAGCATGGTGGAGATGACGTTCTTCTTGTTCACCATCCCTCCGTAAAAGAAAGCCAAACCAGGTGTCATAATCAACACCAGGGCGGTTGAAATCAGCATCCAGGCAATATCACCCGAATCGAATTTCGGAACCGGGCCACTGTTATCAGGCTGAACCGAGGGATGAAGGAAGGATAATATCAGTACGACAATTAAAAAGAAGAAGGGAATGTACCGTTTCATAAAATGTGTTAGCAATTCGTTTAATCAACGGCATGAAAATAAGTAATTTTTAAAATAATTCGTCTTTTTATTGAAACTTTTTAATAAAAATTGCGCGATAAGCAATAACTCTATAAATATTTGCCAATTAAATCAGGAAAAATCCCCAATACGAGTACAGTTAAGGTGAGCAGCAGGCAAAACACCGGTAAATAAATTGACCCTGCATTTTCAGGCACTGATCTTTCCTGCTTTCTTAAAAATAAATTCAGCGGAATTTTTAAATAATAGAATAAAGAAACTACGGTGGTTACAGCGCCGGTAATTAAAGCCGCCAGTTGCCATGCGTTATGCGTTTGTTCATAAACCGTATAGTTAGCCGAAAATACCAGCAATTTTGCATTAAAACCGGCAGTAACCGGCAAACCGGTTAGCGATATCAACAAAACCACGTAACATACTGAAGCTAAAGGATAGGTAAAGCCTAAACCGCGGTAATCAGTCAGTTCTTCAGCATCCGCCCTATTTTTGAAAAACGTGGCCAGGGCCAGCGCGCCGATATTGGCTATGGCATACACCAACAGGTAAAAAGCTAAAGCGGATAAGCCTTGCTGTGTAAAAGCGGCGACCGCCATTAAAGCAAAACCAGTATGCCCAATACTGGAATAAGCCAACATACGCTTTACGTTGTTTTGCCAAACGGCAGCAAAGTTACCCACCACCATAGTAATGATGCTGACAGCGGCCAACACATTTTGAAAATCCGCTTTTTCCCAACCGGTTTTGAAAATGAAAGCCCACAAAAAATTAACCAGCAGTCCAAAAGCGCCTATTTTAGGTATGGTAGACACATAAGCCATCACAGGCGTTGCCGATCCCTGGTACACATCGGGTATCCAAAAGTGCAGTGGTACCGCACCAAGTTTAAAGGCAATGCCGGCAAAAACCAGTAACAAAGCCAGCAACATAGCCGGCTGCTGTACCTGCAGCAAGCCGCTGATTAAACTCGTGTTATACAAACCGATTTGCCCCGTAAATGCATATACCAGTGAAATGCCGTACAACAGCATAGCCGAAGAGGCCATGCCAAACAGCACATATTTTAACCCGGCCTCGGCGCTACGGGCTTTGTCCGACGGATAAGCTACCAGCAAATAAGAGGCAATAGAAACCATTTCAACCGCCAGATAAACCGACAGCAGGTTAGCCGCCATTACCATCAGGTGCAACCCTAAAACTGAACCCACAATAATTGTATAAGCATCTGCCAAACCTTTCGGATGCGATTTTAATTGCTTATCCCAGGGGAGATACAGCAACAGTAATACAGAAGATACATCTATAATCAGTTTCAATACCACTCCCGAGCGGGTTACATACAGGGTATTGTTAAACAACATCAGGTCATCGCCATTGGTAAAAAAATATTGGTATTTGTGCAACACCATAATTATAAGCAAACCCGAAATGGCTATTATACGGCATAAGCCATCCGCCCGCCTGGGGACGATGAAGTTGACGCCCAGCACAAGAAGAAACAAAAGAGTAAGGCCAACTTCCGGCTGAAAATAGCGCAGACTGTTTATTATATCATTCAGTTGTGCAGGAAGCAGCGGCAACAGTTCCTTCATAAATTAGCGGATAAAATGCTGTGTAAAATTAACCAACGCCAATACCGAGTCATTAACTTTTGACAGCACGAGTGACGGCATAATACCGAGCAACAAAGCCAGTAATGCTAAGGGAACTAAGGCCACCTTTTCGTGCAGGGTGAGCCGGGTAAGCGCCTGCTTCCATGCCTCCCCGCCCGCCAGCAGTACCTTGCCAAAAAACATGCGCTGCAGCGTCCACAAAAAATAGGCGGCGCTGAGCAAAATACCTATTGAGCCGCACACCGCCATCCAATGCGGCAGCAATCCGTTGGTTAAGCCAGACTCGAAAGCGCCGGTCAATGAAAAAGCTTCAGCCACAAAGGCCGAAAAACCCGGCAGGCCCAGCGAAGCAAAAAACGCGATTACCACAAACAACGTATATTGCGGCATCAATGTACCCAAACCACGGAAATTGTAAATATCCCGATCATGCACACGGGTATAAATTACCCCCACCAGGAAGAATAACATAGATGATAAAAAGCCGTGACTAACCATCTGCAGTATAGCCCCGCTCAGGCCTTCGGGCGTCTGCGAAGCTATGCCCAGCAGCACAAAGCCCATGTGCGATACCGAAGAGTAGGCAATCAACCGCTTTAAATCGCGCTGCGCAAGCGCATTCAAGGCACCATATAGAATGGAAACTACGCCCAGCAATCCAAGCCACCAGGCGCCCGAGTAAGCTACCTCCGGGAAGATGCCGGTACATATGCGAATAATACCATATCCTCCTATCTTCAATAACACTCCTGCCAGGATGATAGAAACCGGCGTAGGCGCTTCCACATGCGCATCGGGCAGCCAGGTGTGCAGCGGTACTACCGGCACTTTAATAGCAAAAGCAACAAACAGTACCACAAAACCAACTACCCTTGCCGGCAGGCCAAACAAGGTTTGTTGCCCGACAACAGAGAACACAGCACCTTGCTGATAATTGGCCGGGTTCATCATTTGCACCAGGTTAAAGGTATGATTGCCGGTTACCGGATCTTTAACCGAGAGATATAGCCCCACCATTACCAGCAGCATAAACACCGAGCCGAATAAAGTGTACAGAAAAAATTTCATGGCTGCATACTCACGCCTTGCGCCGCCCCACATGCCAATCAGGAAATACAGCGGCAATAGCATCAATTCGTAAAACAGGTAGAATAAAAAGAAATCGAGCGCACAGAACACGCCGATAACGGCCATATCCAGCAGCAGGAACAGAGCAAAAAAGCCTTTCAGATTGGTTTTAATTTCCCACGAAGCCAAGGCAGCAATTACCATTACTATGGCACTCATGATCAGCAGCGAAACAGATATACCATCTACCCCCACAAAATAGTCCACCTGCATTGCGCCTGCATTACCTAAATCAAGGTGTATCCAGGGCTGCTTTTGTACAAACTGAAACTGATTCTCATGATTAACTCCAGCGTAGTTTGCGCCGGTTTGAAATTGCTGATATAACCACAAACTCAAGCCCACCTGTACCAATGTAGCTGCCAGAGCAATGTACTTAAAACTCTCGCGCCATGCCGATGGCAGGGCCAGAATGATTAAGCCGAACAATGCAGGGGTAAATATGAGTAGTGTGAGGATATTCATCAGGTTCAGATCAAAAATTTAACAATAAACAAGGTTATGATAACCAGCAGCATGCTATATATATAATACTGCACTTTGCCGCTCTGAAACTGGCGGAAAAAAGCGCCGATGCCTTGCACTATCCATACCAGCAGTTGCAAAAAACCATCAATCAGGTAGCGGTCTGTCCAGGCCGCCAAGGCAGACAAGCGTTTAATCAGCCATTGCAGGCCGGCAATAAACCCATCAATCACCTCGCGGTCGAACCAATATAAGTACCGGCCTACGGCCAGTACCGCTTTAACAACGACTTTCTGGTAAAACGCATCGATATACCATTGCTGATACGACAGGTTAAACCAAAAACCACTTTGCGAAAAAATGAGTTTGCTTTGTTTGGTATAAATGGCATACGTCCAATACAGCAGCAGCACACTGGCTATATTTATGCCTGCGGGGACAAGGGTATGATATATATTTTCGCGGGCGATGTAATTAACCTGTGCAAAGCCATTAAACAGCCAGGCATGTTCATATAAAAATGGCTGCCACGAAAACCAAGGAAACAAGCATCCTACCGCAAGTAAAATCAATGGTACACGATACTGCCAGTTACCATCGCTGATATGAAAGTGGTAACCGGGTAAAAGCGCCTGTAATTTAAATTCACCAAAGAAGACTTTAAAAACCAAACGCCCGATATAAAATGCTGTTAAGGCACTGGTGAGCAATAAGGTTACAGGGATTATTTTAAATCCGTTGCTTCTGCCCTCACTCCATTCAAAGGCCTGTATCAAAATACCATCTTTAGACAGATAACCAGAGGTAAACGGCAGCCCCGCCAAAGCCAATGAGGCAATTACGCAGGCAACAAAAGTTAGCGGCAAATATTTGCGCAGCCCCCCCATGTTACGGATGTCCTGCGGGTCGATGTCTAAGCCTTTATCATCTTTTATGTGCTGTAAATGGTGGATGACCACACCAGCGCATAAAAACAGCAAGCATTTAAAAAAAGCGTGGGTCACTAAATGCAACAAGGAGGAAGCATAGGCATTTATTCCCATTGCGGTAATCATGTAGCCTAACTGCGATATCGTAGAGTACGCCAAAATACGTTTCAAGTCATTTTGTGTAAGGGCAATAGTGGCCGCCATAAAAGCAGTAAAACAGCCAATGATGGCCAATGCGTCTAACTCGTAAGTATTAAACAGCGGATATACCCGCCCCAACAGAAACACCCCGGCAGCTACCATAGTAGCGGCATGAATTAAAGCCGATACCGAGGTTGGGCCTTCCATAGCATCGGGCAGCCAGGTATGCAGCGGAAACTGGGCCGACTTGGCCGCCACCCCTAAAAATATCCCGGTGCAGGCCACATATTGGCATATCACCGGCAGTTGCGTAACCGGGCCAAGCCACACGCCGTTTCTCATCGCCGATTGACCTGCCAAGCCATGCGCACCAAAAAGTTCGGTTAAATCAAAAGTGTGGTATTGGGTGAACAGGATGGCAATAGCGGTAAGCAGGCCGATATCGCCGATACGGTTCATAATAAAAGCCTTTTTGTTAGCCCGGGCAGCGCTGTCGCGGTGATACCAGAAACCAATCAGCAGGTATGATGAAAACCCCACCAGTTCCCAGAAGGCATAAAACAGCACCAGGCTATCTGCTACCACCAGGGCCAGCATGCTAAAGCAAAAAAAACTAAGATAGCTGAAATACCTTTTTTGCTCACTTTGCTTAATGTAAGCCAACGAGTAAATATGCACCGGTACGGCAATTACAGTAACCAGCAGCAGCAGGACGGCTGACAAATTATTTAACCATACCCCGGCAAAAATTTGAGTACCCCCGATAGTAAACCAAAGCTGATGTGCATGTAAAGGCATCACATTCCATACGCGGCCGAATACTATTACCGCACAAACTCCGGCGGCCAGCATAGCTATTGATGAAACGGCGCCGGCCATCTTCTCCCCTGCTTTAGGCGGCAGGCAAAAGTTTACCAGGAACGCGGCAAACGGCAATACCACCGCTGCTAAAGCGTAGTAAATAGTTTGTAAGTTGTGGTATGGTAAAGCTGCGTTCAAATCAGGTTAATCTTTTAGTTTCGTGATTTCTTCCGGGTTGATGGTTTTATAACGGCGGTATACATTCAGCACAATGGCCAAAGCCACCGCGGTGGACGCTGCCGCCAATACAATAGCAAACAGGGCAAAGGTTTGTCCGGCATTGACCGCTTTATCAAAACGGCCAAAGGCTACCAGATTCAGAACAGCTGCATTCAGCATCAGTTCCACTCCAATGAGCACCTGTATGGCGTTGCGTTTTGCCACCACCATATAAATGCCGATGCAAAACAATGCCGCACTGACTAAAAGGAAACCAGTAAGCGAAATCATTCCGCAGGTTCCTTTCTCGATAAGTGGGCCGCCCCGACCAGCGCCATCAGCAGCAAGATAGATATGGCTTCAAAAGGCAGCAGGTAACGCCCCATCAAATTTACCCCGGTATTATTAATCAGCGTATCGTTAGGCTGAATTACATTGCCCTGAGCAACTGCCTCCTGTATCCAACCCATACGGTTTATATCTTCTTTCCAGAACAGGTTACCCCTCACCACAAAAAACAATCCGGCCAGTAGTAAGG
>CAXTCH010000130.1:0-8417 GCA_964241945.1 uncultured Mucilaginibacter sp. | reverse complement strand
ATAGTGAACCTAGGGTTGTTGGTATGGCTGGTGATGCCGCCCCTGCTGGCTTATTGGCGACTAGGCAATACCCTGACCCATGAGCAGGCCGCCGAAATTATCGGTCAGCATTTTACAGATGTAAAAGACAAGCTGCTGAACACGTTGCAGCTGAAACAACAGGTTAATCATGACTCGCGCCAAAGGCAGCTGATTGAAGCCAGCATTAACCAAAAAATTGAAACGCTGAAGCCGGTAAGTTTCCCGTCGGCTATAAACCTGAAAGCCAATACCCGGTACATCAAATGGGTAGGGCTTCCGCTGGCCGCTATCCTGGCGATTGGCCTGTCTGCGCCATCTATCCTGACGGAGAGCACCAAGCGTATTATTCGTCATAATGAATACTTTGCACCGGTTGCCCCGTTTCAGTTTGTGGTATTAAATTCACACCTGTCAGTTACCCAGGGCGAAGATTTTACGTTACAGGTAAAATTACAAGGCAATCGCTTACCTGCCGATGTATATATTGAAACTGCCGACCATTCTTTCCGCCTCACTAAAGAAAACATCAGCCGGTTCAATTACCTGTTCAGCAACCTGCAGCAAAATATAGTATTCAGGTTATCGGCTAATGGTTTTAGTTCGGCGCCTTATGAAATTAAAGTAAATTATAAGCCGACGCTGCTGCATTTTAATATTCAGCTCAGTTACCCTGCTTATCTGCACAAAACCAACGAAACACTAACCGATGCAGGTGAACTGACCCTACCCGCAGGTACCTTGGTTAAATGGATGGTTGACACCAGGAACACGGATGCACTTCAATTCAAAATCAATGGCATACAAAAGCCGGCAATAGCCGTTCATGCCAATAGTTTTGAACATACTGAGCGTATTATTAATAATACCAACTATAGCATTGTTCCGCTTAATAAAACGGCGGCACGTAGCGACAGCGCCGCTTATACCATTCATGTAATTGCTGATGAAGCGCCCGAAATAGCAGTGCAGCAGGTAAAAGATTCGGTGAGTATGAAAGCTTTGTACTTCAATGGCAGCATCAGAGACGATCATGGCTTTTCAGCTTTAAATTTTTATTGCACCCTAACGCATTCCGGCCAAGCTGAACATAAAACCATCATCCGTAAGCCGGTTAAAACTGATTTAAGTAAGCCGCAGGGAAGCTTCTTTTATTACCTGAATACCACCGACCTACCCATAAAAGCGGGTGATGAGGTAAGTTACTATTTTGAAGTTGCTGATAATGACGCCGTTAGTGGCCCTAAAAAAGCACGTTCACAAGAGTTTACTTTGCAGGTACCCGATGCGCAGCAGTTGAATGAACAGCTTAATGCCGGAACACAGGCCATAAAGCAAAAAATGCAGTCGGCTATTAAAATGGCCGGCCAGCTGGAGCGTGAAACCCAGCAGGCCAATCAGTTATTATTCAATAAAAACTCTTTGTCTTTTGATGAAAAGAAGCAACTGGAAGGCTTGATGCAAAAACGCAAGGAACTGAATGATTTGGTGAAAGACATCCAGCAGGAAAATAAAAAGAACACTTATAACCGGCAGGAAAGCCAGGAACAAAATGCGGAATTGACCGCTAAGCAAAAGGAAATGGACCAGTTGCTAAACCAGGTAATGGATAGCAAAACCCAGGATATGCTGAAAAAACTGGAAAGCTTGCTGCAGCAAAACCAGAAGGAAAATACCCGCGAAGAACTATCGAACATGCAGTCGAACAATCAATCGCTTAAAAAAGACCTTGACCGCATGCTTGAGCTTTACAAAAAACTCGATTTCGACCAAAAACTTAATCAAAACATTGATCAGCTAAAGCAGCTGGCAGGGCAACAAAAGCAGCTGGCCGCCAAAACCGGCGACCAAAGCGCTAATCAGCAGCAGTTGCAACAACAGCAGCAGCAACTTAAGCAGAACTTTGAAGAAGTAAAAAAGAGCTTGTCTGAACTGGAAAAAACCAACGAGCAGCTGGAGCAGAAAACATCATTTAAAAATCCGGCGGAGCAAAGCAGCAAAGTGGAGCAGCAAATGGATAAAAGCAGTAGTCAGCTGCAAAAAAATGATAAATCGGGTGCACAGCAGGCCCAGCAGCAGGCGGCTCAGCAAATGCGGCAAATGGCCGATAATATGAAGCAGCAGGACCAGGAAGGTGAAGAAAAACAAAACCAGCTTAACCTGCAGCAGTTAAGGGAATTGGTTAAAAACCTGGTCAACAGCTCTTTTGAGCAGGAAAAGCTGATGCAGCATT
Organism: uncultured Mucilaginibacter sp.; assembly: GCA_964241945.1. GTDB lineage: Bacteria > Bacteroidota > Bacteroidia > Sphingobacteriales > Sphingobacteriaceae > Mucilaginibacter. The sequence continues at coordinate 6,166 of CAXTCH010000130.1, read as the reverse complement.
TGCGCAACATAAGCGCCAATGATCCGGCTTATATAGATATTGCCCAAAAGCAAAAAGACATTAAAGATAATTTGAAAACTGCCGAAGATAGCCTATATTCGTTAAGCCGAAAGATACCTCAAATTCAATCAGCTGTTAACCAAGAAGTTAAGAATATTAACGATCATATTGACGAAGCGCTGAATAATATGGGCGACCGCCGCACGCCGGAAGTGACTTTTAATCAGCAACATGCCATGACCGCCATGAACAACCTGGCGCTGATGCTGAGTGAAGTGATAGATCAGGTGCAACGCATGATGAAAAATGCTAAACCCGGAAGTGGTAAAAAGCAAAGTTCGCTACAGCAGCTATCGCAGCAGCAGGCGCAGTTGAACCAAAATATGCAAAAGCTGAGTGAGCAGCTGCAACAGCAAGGTAATCAGGGCAAAAGTGCGCAGGCAGGGCAGAGTGAACAAATAGCGCGCATGGCCAGGCAGCAGGAAATGATACGTCAGGCACTTGAAAAGTACAGTCGCGATAACGCTGACAAGAATGGAACCGGGGCCGGCAGCCTGAACAAAATAGCCAAGGCTATGGAACAAACAGAAAGTGATATCGTAAACAAGAAAATTACAAACGAATCGTTAATAAGACAAGAACAAATTCACGCCCGATTGTTGGAAGCAGATAAGGCTGAGCAACAACGAGGACAGGACCAGCAGCGGGAAAGTAACACCGGGAAAAATGTTCCGCCGGGGTACATAAAAGCGCTGCAAAATTATCAGCAGCTAAAAGTAAAACAAACAGAACAGTTGCAAACTGTGCCTCCGGCATTAAATTTGTACTTTAAACAACGGGTTAAAACCTATTTTGATCAATTAAATGCACATTAATATGCAACAGGACAATATTCCTACTACTGAGTTATATACTTTACAGCTCCCATCCAAATACGAAAGTATTACTCAGCTGGAAGCTTTAATTGAGGATATTGCCGACAAGCACCATATCAGCGAAGATACTTTTGCCAATATGATGACCTGTTTGAACGAGGTAGCAATAAATGCTATAGTGCATGGTAACAAACTTGATCCTGAAAAGAAAGTAATTGTAAACGCTGAAATTATTGAAGGAAAGCGTATCGTTTGGACCATAACCGACGAAGGCGAGGGCTTTGATTATGTAAACCTGCCCGACCCTACTGCGGCAGAAAACCTGGAGAAGCTGACCGGCAGGGGTGTATTTATTATTAAACACTTAGCCGATCAGTGTATATTTAATGGTTCCGGCAACGAAGTTGAACTTCACTTTAAAATTTAATGCCGGCCATTCATTTTTTTCAGGAAGACACAAATTACAACCTCAAACAAAAACTCAAACTTAAGCAATGGATCAAGCATACCATTGCTGCCGAAGGCTTTACCCTCAACGAGCTGAATTACATTTTTTGTTCCGATGCATATCTGCTGAATATAAACCAGCAATATCTGAATCACGATACCTATACAGATATTATCACCTTTGATAATTCAGAAACTGATGGTAAAATAGCCGGAGATATTTTTATTTCGGCCGAGCGTATTGCTGAAAACGCCTTGAAGTTTAATGTAAATGATGATACCGAGATGCATCGGGTAATAATACACGGTGCCTTACACCTTTTAGGATATAAAGACAAAACTCCGGCTGACAAAAAATTGATGACCGAAAAAGAAGACTTTTATTTGACCAAAAGAAATTTGGGTTAAAAATATTTCCTCTATCTTTACCGCTATCAACTAATTACACTGATTATGAAACTTTTAACCCTGTTTTTTGCATTGCTGTTTACAGCCCCCAGCTCTGTTTATGAGTTCAAACTAAAGTCTATTGAAGGCAAAAACTTCGATTTGAGTAAGTACAGAGGTAAAAAATTATTAATTGTAAATACAGCTTCAAAATGCGGTTTTACACCTCAGTACGCCGAACTGCAAAAACTGGCCGATAAATACAAAGGAAAAGTGGTGGTAATCGGCTTTCCGGCCAATAACTTTGGTCAGCAGGAACCCGGTTTGAATACCGAGATTAAAACTTTTTGCGAAAAGAATTATGGAGTAACTTTTCCGCTTAGCGAAAAAGTAAGCGTTAAAGGTGATGATATCAGCCCGCTGTTCCAATATTTAACCACCGCTCCTAACCCGGACTTTACAGGCGAAATCAAATGGAATTTTGAAAAATTCCTGATTGACGAAAACGGTAAGCTGGTTCACCGCTACCGCTCACAGGTAACTCCGTTAGATCCTAAAATTACCAGTCAGCTGGATTAATTAATTTTAAATAACGTATTATAACAAAAGAGGCGCTATGAAAGCGCCTCTTTTGTTATAATGTAATTCCTTTATATCCTTATTGGGCTTTCGCTGTCTTCTCCGCTGCTTTTTGCGCTTTACGGATAGAATCCTGGCGGGCCTTTTCCAGTTTTTTCTTCTTTTTAAAAAATCCTTTCAACAAAAAGTTGCTTTGTGCCGCCTTTAAATCTTCATTCAGAGTTCCGGTGCTTCTATTTACATTAGCTACGGTGCTTTTGGCTTCGGCTACTGTACTCTCCAGGTTTTTAGCCAGTTTATCGTTAGTAAGCAAATGCCCCAACGACCCTTTGCCTGAATTTACTTTTTTAAATATTCCGGCTAAGCTTTCGGTTAAATCAGCAGCATTATCTGCTACTTTGGTAAAGCGGCCAATAATTTTGTCCACATCCACCGGGTTTACAGCCATCAATTCATCACCTGCATTTACCGGTTGTGAAGTGGGTGTAGCGCCCGGGCTAATGGTAATTAACTTATCTCCCATTAACCCATCGCTTCCTATCGCCAGCTTGGCATCCTTCTTAACAAATTTACGCACGCTGTTATTCAGTGTTAAATCTACGCGCACGGTACTATCAGTAACAATATTGATGCTTTGCACCACCCCTACATTAATACCCGCAAAACGCACGTTATTACCTACTACCAGGCCGCTCACGTTTTTGAATACTCCATATACATTGAACGTGGAACTAAACATGCTTTTTTGGTTACCAATTAAAAAAATACCTAAAAAGAGAACGATCAGACCTGAAAGGATAAACAGGCCTATTTTTATTTTTTGTCCGGATGTTGTTTTCATTTGGTTTCGGTAAAAAAAGATTTTACAAATTCATCTGCCGATTGCTTCAGCTGATCAAATGAGCCTTCGGCTATATATTCGCCATCCTTCATAATCACTATACGGTCGGCCGTTATTCTTGCACATTCCATATCGTGCGTGATAATGATAGACGTTGTTTTATATTTCTTTTGCATTCCCAAGATCAGTTCACTAATCTCCCGCGATGTAATGGGGTCTAAACCCGTAGTAGGTTCGTCATACAGCATAATTTCAGGGTGCACAATCAGCGTTCGTGCCAGGCCAATGCGCTTACGCATACCTCCTGATAAATCCGATGGCATTTTATCACCGGCATCCGGCAAACCTACGCCTTCCAGTACATCATGTATTCTTTTATCTATCTCGGTACTGTCCTTCAAACGCAGCACGCGGGTAAGCGGAAATTCCAAGTTTTCCCTTACCGTCATGGAATCATATAACGCCGCACCCTGAAACAAAAAACCAATTTTCGAGCGCAATTCTTTAAGTTCCTTATCACTCAGCTCAGCTACTTCTTCGCCGAATACTTTTACCGATCCGCCATCCGGTGCAAGTAATCCTACTATACATTGAATAGTGACGGATTTTCCCTGGCCCGAACGGCCCAGCACAACTAAGTTCTCTCCGCGTTTAACCACCAGATTAATATCCTTTAACACCTCTTTACTGCCAAAAGATTTTTTCAGATGGTTGATTTCGATCACAGCTTCTCCCTCTTTTTTTATTTCATTTTCAGAAGAATATTGTTCTTGTGCTGTCTCTTTCATATTTAATAAAATAAAATGTTAGAGATTTGCACCACCAGCATATCAATAAAAAAAATCCATAAGGAGGCGGTTACTACGGCTGTGTTTGCAGCCACGCCTACACTTTCGGTGCCCCGATTAGATGTATAACCTTTGTAGCATCCTACAAAGCCGATAGCAAACCCAAAAAAGAAGGTTTTAATAAGCGCCGGCATGTAATCGGTAAAATCAAGTGCGGCGATGCATTTGTTAAGGTATAGTACAAAGCTGATTTTATCGGTAATATTCAATGCTACAAAACCACCAATCAGTGAAATAAAATCACCCAGCATAGCCAACAGCGGAATCATTAAAGTGGTGGCCAGTATACGGGTAACCACCAAGTATTGTATAGGGTTAGCGCCTGATACTTCCATAGCATCAATCTGCTCCGTTACATTCATACTGCCCAATTCGGCACCAATACTGGAAGCCACTTTACCAGCACATATAATAGCCGTAATTACCGGCCCTATCTCGCGTATGACCGCTACCGAAAGCATGTGCGGCAGCATGCTTTCGGCGCCAAAAGATATCAGCGAAGGCCTGAGTTGCAGTACCAGCACCAAACCCATAATAAATGAGGTAAGGCTCACCAGCATTAATGACCGGTAGCCTATTTCGTAACACTGACGTATCAACTCTGACCATTCAAATCCGCCGGAAAAAATATTGCGGAAAAACTTCATAAAAAACACGCCCTGATCTCCTGCGCTTTCCATCCACCTTTTCCAGGCGGGCGTTTCTATTACTTGTTCGGCCATGGTATCTGAAAGAATATGAGTAAATAAATTGGCTGCTCAATAAAACGGTTAACCAGCACAGCTATATACCTGACAGCTGTGATATAGTAATCAAGTTTGAACCTATATAAAACCTACGTTGGGCGGCTTTTGTTTAATCGGTATATCATTTGCAAAAAATTCCCTTTATGTTATATTATATTTCTTATTACGAAATTCATCGTATTTATGAGGCAATATTGATATCCGAATGACAAGCCTTAGTGTTACATCATTATTCTTTTAGTAAATTTGTAGTTCATTAAATATCAATGGCCTACAAAGCAATTATAGCAGGTGCAAGTGGTTTGGTAGGTTCACACTTACTTCAAATTTTACTGGCCCAGCCTGAGTACGGTGAAATACTGGCGCTAGTAAGAAAAGAATTGCCGGTAACCCATAAAAAGTTGGTGCAACTGGTGGTTGATTTTGATCACCTGGACCAGCATAAAGCGGCTATTGCAGGGCATGCTTTATTTAGCTGCCTGGGCACTACCCGCAAAAAAACGCCTGATTTGACCGTTTACCGAAAAATAGACTTTGACTACCCGGTGCAATTAGCTAAAATAGCTAAAATCAATAATGTTAATCAGTATCATTTGATTTCATCTATAGGTGCCAATGTGGCTTCGTCAACTTATTATTTAAAACTTAAAGGAGAAACAGAACAGGCTATTGAAAAACTGCAATTACCCTGCCTGCACATCTACCAGCCTTCGGCTTTAACGGGTAACCGGAAAGAGTTTCGCTTAGGGGAGCGTATTGCCGTAACGTTAATGAAAATAATTAACCCATTGCTAACCGGCAGCCTTAAAAAATACAGAAGCATTGCTGCGCAAACCGTGGCTATGGCCATGTACAAACAATCATTAATTACACAGGAAGGTGTATTTGTACATCTCTCCGATCATATACAACAATTAGCGTGAGTACTTATTTATCGGCCGAAAGTTTAGGCCACTCTTTTCATGATCATTGGCTGTTTCGCCATCTTACTTTGGGTATTAACCGTGGCCGCAGGGTGGCGTTGGTGGGCATTAACGGTGCCGGCAAGTCGACCCTGCTAAAATTGCTGGCTGAACAATTTTTACCGGTAGAGGGCAAGGTGGTACACGCTAAAGATGTATCTATCGGTTACCTGGATCAGGACCCTAAATTTAACAAAGAAGATACTATCAGCGATTTCATATTCAGTGCAGATAACGAGCAGCAGCAACTCATCAAACGCTATGAAGAACTTTTATTAAACGAACCGGATAACACCAAGGCTATTGACAAGGTGACCGAACAGTTGAGTGCAGCCAACGCCTGGGAATATGAATACAAAATAAAAAACATTCTGGGCCGGCTTGACGTGCACGATTTAAGTCAAAAGATAGGCACACTATCAGGTGGGCAGCGCAAGCGTTTGTCATTAGCCCGCTTACTTATTCAGGAGCCGGAAGTATA
>CAXTCH010000129.1:0-8472 GCA_964241945.1 uncultured Mucilaginibacter sp. | reverse complement strand
TTGCTTCCGGTGTAACTTCACTTTCGTCAACACCTAATTTTTCTACAATGATAGCTTTTACTCTTGAAGCGATATCAGACATGATGAGTTAATGTTTAATTGTGTAAATAAATTTCTGTGCAAAGAAAAATAAAATCTGGTAAATATCAAATCTAAAATCCAATGCTTTATGTTAACAATATTTCAACTCACAAGTTTGAGTTTGTAATTTTATCCGCTAAATAATTTTAAGCTTGAATAAAAAAGTTTTAAAGGTAGGCGCTGACCTCGACTTTGAGCTGATTGCCATCAGCAGCACACTGAAGGATTACCGCATCTGTTATCTGATCAATAAGCACCTGAAGTTTAACTTTAGTAAGGAAGATGACCTGCAAGTTGACATTTATCAGAACAGTACCGAGCCGGTGTTGTTCTCTTTATATCATTGCCAATGGGAAGCCACCAATACCGACTTCTATTTTATTGCCAACCGGGGGTCTGACGGACTGCTGATCCCTGAAATGCGACAGGCCGATTATTTTATGATGATAAGGAATTACATCGATGAAAATGACCTGGATGATATCATCACCGGCCTTAATCAGCTGCCCGAAATAATTTCGGCAATAAAGATTGACCCTAAAAAAATAAAATCAAATGAAAATCTTTTATTTTAGCGCAAAATTTAAAGTGTCGGAGGTACACTAAATTTTCATTGGCCCTACTTGACCAGTTACTACGTTATAGATTACTCAGAAGCAAAAGCCATTTAATTCTTAAATATGAAATTATCTTACAACCGTACAAAAATTGTGGCTACCATGGGCCCCGCATCCGCTAAAAAAGATGTGCTGCTGTCCATGATTAAAGCAGGGGTGAATGTGTGTCGTTTGAATTTTTCGCACGGTAAGCCCGAAGACCACCAGAAAACCATTGACCTGATTCGTGAAATTAACGAGCAGCACAAAGTAAACGTGGGCATCCTGGCCGACTTGCAAGGCCCGAAAATCCGCATCGGCCTGGTTAAAGACGGAGGTATTCACCTGGTGAACGGTAAGCATATAAATATTACCACCAAAGAATGTATTGGTGATGACAACCAGATTTATATTACTTATGACAGCTTTCCGCAGGATGTACAGGCTGGCGAAACGATATTATTGGACGATGGTAAACTGCAGCTGAAAGTAATTGAAACCAACCGCAAAGATACCGTAAGCTGCGAGGTGCTGCATGGTGGTATTTTAACCTCGCGCAAAGGGGTGAATCTGCCCAATACCAAAGTATCCATCCCCAGCTTAACTGAAGAAGATTTAGAGAACCTGCAGTTTGCGTTGCAAAATGATGTGGAGTGGATCGGTCTTTCTTTTGTACGTACCGGCGAAGATATCGTAGATTTAAAACGCATTATCAGCCGCAGTGGCAAAGCCGCCAAGGTAATTGCCAAGGTTGAAAAACCGGAGGCGATTGATAATATTGATGCTATTGTAGCCGCTACCGACGGCGTAATGGTAGCCCGCGGTGACTTAGGGGTAGAAATGCCATTAGAAGTGGTGCCATTGCTGCAGAAAATGATTGTACGTAAATGCCGTGCGGCTTCCAAACCGGTAATTGTGGCTACGCAGATGCTGGAATCCATGATTACTACTCCGCGCCCTACCCGTGCTGAAGTGAACGACGTAGCCAACTCTGTACTGGACGGTGCAGATGCCGTAATGCTGAGCGGTGAGACCTCCGTAGGTGAGTTTCCGTTAATTGTAATTGAAACCATGGCCAAAATTGTGCGTAACGTGGAAGAAGAAGGCTACCCGTTTAATGCACCGAAAGGAAGCATAGTGGATAAAGCTTCGCCAAACTACCTGAGCAATGCCGTTTGCGAATCAGCCGTTTATCTGGCCGATCATGCCTCAGCAGCAGGTATTGTATCTATGACTGTTTCGGGTTATACTGCTTTTGAAATTTCCAGTTACCGCCCTAAGGCCGGCACATTTATCTTTACTTCGAACAAAACTTTATTAAACGCACTGAGCTTGCTGTGGGGCGTACGCGCTTTTTATTATGACAAGCTGGAAAGCACCGACCAAACCATCAGTGATGTAAACGACCTGCTGCGATCTGAAAACCTGGTGGACACCGGTGATGTATTAATCAACACCGCCGCTATTCCAATCGAAAAGCAAGGTAAAACCAACATGCTTAAAGTAACTGTGGTTGAATAAAAGAATCCTGTCATTTCGACGAAGGAGAAATCTTCTGCGTAATTGCCTTTATTGCAGAAGATTTTTCCCTATGCTCGAAATGACTAAAATTCATTATTAAAGAAAGAAGCCGCTAACATTAGCGGCTTCTTTCTTTAATACACTTTGGCCTTACAAACCTTCTTTTGCAATTTGTTCAGACTGCCAAAGCGGTAATTCCAGTAAATAGCAATCAATTCCATATGCGTTCGCCTTTGTTTAGAGGTTATTATACCTGTTATTGACAAACGGCGAAAATAATGGTTTAAGTATTTTTAAATTTAAAGTAAACAGATTGTTACTACAGTTCTACTGCTTTTTCGTGATAATAATCACTGCTCCGTTTTTGGCTTTATCTCCGTACTGAGCAGTAGCCTCTTTACCTTTGAGCACATTTATGCTTTGAATATCATTGGGCTTAATTTGTTTTAAAGGGTCTTTACCGTTTAATTCCTTGCCATCCAAAATATAAAGAGGCTGCTTGGATACATCTAAAGTTATGTTTTTTGCGGTATCAGTTTGAGATGATGATGCATTTGCAGTGTTGCCGGCGTCAGGCAATGAAAACTGTACCGGCACGGTATATTGTACCCGCACCGGCTTTCCATTCTGCTTTCCGGCTATCCATTTGGGTGAACCGGCTATGGCCCTTACCGCTTCTTCATTTATACCGTGACCCGGACCGCGGATAGCTTTGACATTAGACAGGCTACCGTCCTCTTCAACAATGAATTGTACAATTACCCGTCCCTGAACTTTATCCTTACGTGCTTCAGCCGGGTAATGGATGGCTTGCCCTAAATATTCATAAAACTTTTGCATCCCACCCGGAAAATCCGGGCTTTGCTCTACTACAGTAAATACTTCATTGGTGCCTTTTTTGGGCACCGTGTCTCTGTTAGCATTTAACAAGTTAGCGGTAATCACCGATTTGGCATCAACTGACGAGCTTTTACCTGCATCGTCTATCGTAAATTCAACAGGCACCGTAAGGGCCACCACAGCAGCTTTCCCGTCCTTTTTACCCGGTGTCCATTTCGGCGATTTTGATATTACCCTCACCGCTTCATCATCCAAACCGTAACCCGGACCGCTCAAACTTTTAACATCTGAGACGCTGCCATCCGTTTCTACCATAAATGCTACAACCACCCGGCCGCTGATTTTGGCATTGCGGGCCTGAGCCGGGTAATGCAGATTTCTGCCCAGATACTCGTAAAACTTTTGCATACCGCCGGGAAAGCTTGGCTTTTGTACCTGAGCGCCGTCGGAGGACGTACCCTCATTAGGTACGTTCTGTTGAGTGTGCTGCTGATCAGGCTCTTTTAATAAAACCGTGATATTGGCAGGTGCATTCAGGGCCTGCTCCGTGTTAAAATTAATTTTGGTAATCAGTTGCGTTTTGCTGAGGGTAGCCGATGATAGCACCAGCATGGCAGCAAACAAAGGGGCAGACAGTCCATATTTAATGAGCCTTACCCGGTTCGATTTATCTTTTTGTAACATCATAATGCGTTGTTTAAGTAAGCTTTTGTTAAAAAATGTATTGCTAAGCTGATGCGCGGGCATATTAAAGGCTTGGTTTACCAGCAGTTGTGCATACTGCCTGCGCGATGCACCGCTGTTTACCACTTCCTGATCGGCTATAAACTCGTGCAAATGTTTCAGTGCACGGCGGTATAAATACATCACCGGGTTAAACCAGCTGATAATGAGCAGCAGTTCTACCAGCAGCCGGTCTGCCGAGTGCCATTGCTGGCTGTGCGCCTGCTCATGCGAGGTAATCAGATCCTGCTCCGGCAAGCCTGCATCCACCTGTATTATTTTGAAAAAGGAATAGGCTGCGCCGTCTTCCGGCTGCTTCAACAGCCGGCGCAGTTCCAGTAACTGCAAGCCTAATTTTACTACCATAAATAGCAGCCCGAACAGATAGGCATAACTTAACACATCGCCCAGGGTAACGCTATGATCGGGCATAGCCCTGATTTCAAATACCTGTGCCGGGTTAACATGATAAATGGTTTGCTCCACCCGCTCGGTAATAAACCAGTGCTTCACCCAATCCAGCTGCACAATCGGCAGCAAAAACGAAAGCCCGGCAGAGGTTACCAAATAAATCCGGTTCAACTGAAAAAACGTTTCGCGGCGCAGCAGCAAAGCGTAAAAGGCATAAAACAAACCCAGATAGAGGTTTGCCAGCAGTAAATAATGCCACCAGGTAGTCATGGTTATTGATCTTTAAATTTTTCAATCAGTTTCATAATATCATCAGCGTCTTTCAGGTTCAGCTTCTCTTTCTGCACAAAGAAGGAGAACATGCGCTTTACCGAATTATCAAAATAGCCGTTCAGCAATTTACCGGCGGCAAACTCTTTATACTGCTCCTTGCTGATGAGCGGATAATACTCATGGCTTTTGCCATGTGCCGTATGCCCCACAAACCCTTTGGTTTCTAGTATACGAATGATGGTGGATACTGTATTGTAGGCCGGCTTAGGCTCAGGCAACTGCTCAACTACATCTTTTACAAAAGCTTTTTTTAGCTGCCATAATACTTGCATCAGCTGTTCTTCAGCACGTGTTAACTCCTTAATTTCCATGGTACAATTGGTTTTTACGCAAGAACAACTAAGTTCTTAGTCAAATATAAAAACAGCAACTTAATTTAACAACTAAAGTTTTAGTTTTTTTAAGAATAAACATTGCTGCCTGTAGTGCGTTCCCTTTTACACTATTAATTATATCCTGTATTCAAATGCATATTACTTTTCACGGCGCCGCACGCAACGTTACCGGCAGCAAGCATGTGCTTACTTTAAACGACGGCACTTCAATATTACTGGACTGCGGCATGTTCCAGGGCCTGGGCGAAAAAACGGAAGAACTTAATGATCATTTTGGCTTCAACCCAAAAACCATAGATTACATGATTCTTTCACATGCCCATATTGACCATTGCGGACTGATTCCAAAATTGGTGGCCCAAGGCTTTGAAGGGCAGATATTTTGCACCGCCCCTACCATGGAGCTGGCGCGAATACTGCTAATGGATTCAGCCCGCATACAACAGCAGGACGCTGAATTTAGTAACCGGCATCACGGACAACAAAATCAGCAGCGCGAAGAACCGCTGTACACCGAAGAGCAGGCCATGGAAGCCATGCACCTGTTTAAAATTGTAGATTATAACGAAGAATATGAAATTACGCCGCGTATCAGCTTTCATTTTACCGATGCCGGGCACGTAATCGGAAGCGCTGCGGTGCACCTAAATATATTTGAAGATGCCAGGTACACCCGCCTCACCTTCAGCGGCGATGTAGGCCGTTACAGTGACCTTTTGCTGCGTAGTCCGCAAACCTTTCCGCAGGCGGATTATATTTTACTGGAATCCACTTATGGTGATTCGCTGCATAAGGAAATAGAACCCCTGGAGGATGCGCTGCTGGAAATTATTAACGCTACCTGCCTGGGTAAGCATGGCAAGCTCATTATCCCGGCATTCAGCGTAGGCCGTACGCAGGAGTTATTGTATGCCTTAAACGGACTGGAATTAAAGGGCAAACTCCCGGATGTACATTATTTTGTAGACAGCCCGCTGGCAGCCCAAGCTACCGAAGTCATAAAAAATCATCCGGAGGTTTACAACAAAGCCGTTGAAAAGGTATTGAAGGTAGATGACGATCCGTTTGCATTTAAAAACCTGCGCTTTGTAGAATCTACAGCCGAGTCTATCTCCCTGAACGAAGACCCGCGCCCTTCTGTTATTATTGCTTCCTCCGGTATGGCCGAAGCCGGCCGGATAAGGCACCATATACGCAATAATATTACCAATCAAAAAAACACCATACTGATTGTAGGTTACTGCGAACCCAATTCATTAGGAGGTCATCTAAGCCGTGGTGATAAAGAAGTGGAGATTTTTGGAGAACGTTATATGGTAAACGCAGATGTGCAAGTGCTTAAAAGTATGAGCGCCCATGGCGATTATGAAGACCTGCTCCATTTTTTAAGCTGTCAGGACCCCAAAGACGTAAAGAAAGTATTTTTGGTGCATGGCGAGTATGAAACTCAGCAACGTTTCAGCGAGAAGATTAAAGAAAAGGGATTTAAGGAGGTGGAAATACCCTATCAGCATCAAAGGGTAGAGTTATAAATAAGAGAGCCCGGTGTAACACTGGGCTCTCTTATTTATTATGGTTTTACTGGTGGCGCAGGGGTATCCGTTCGCGACAAATTATTGTTGTGCTCTTCCTTCGATAAAGCAATTTCGTATTCCAGTTCAGGGTCGATGTTTTGCTCTTCTACCCTTCTTGCTTTTTCCATCAGGCCTTCATGGTTTTCCTTTAAATAATTCAGTAACTTTTTACCATAAGATAAACGGGTGATCACCACGAACAGCACCGGTACTATAAAGATAGAAATCAACGAAGAGGCGATCATCCCGCCCAATACGGTAATCCCGATGGTATTACGTGCTACGGCACCCGCGCCGGTAGCCAGCACCAGCGGCATTACGCCGAGGATGAAGGCGGATGAAGTCATGATGATCGGGCGCAAACGCAGACGTACCGCGTCTAAAGTCGATTGAACAAGGTCTTCGCCGCGGTCTACCCGCACTTTGGCAAATTCCACAATCAGGATGGCGTTTTTAGCGGATAAACCGATCAGGGTAATTAAACCGATTTGTGCGTACACGTTGTTGGTGAGTTTTGGCAGTAAGGTAAGCGCCAGTATAGCGCCGAAGGCACTGATAGGCACCGCCAGCATTACCGAAAACGGTACCGACCAGCTCTCATACAGTGCCGCCAGAAACAGGAATACAAAGATGATGGAGAATATAAATATATACACCGTCGTCGACCCGGCCTTTATTTCCTCATAGCTCAAACCCGAAAACTCGTAGGTATACCCTTGCGGCAATGCCGTTTCGGCCAGGTGCCTTAATACTTCAATACCCTCGCCGCTGCTGTACCCTACTGGTGTAGAACCGTTTACTTCAGCCGAGCGGAAAATGTTAAAGTGGGTGATCAATGGCGGAGCAATAGAAGGCTTATAGCTGATTAAGGTACTCAGCGGCACCATGCTGCCTGCCTGGTTACGCACATAATATTTATCCAAATCGGTAATCAATGCCCGGAACGCCGTATCAGCTTGAACCACTACGTGGTACTGCCGGTTATACAGGGTAAAGTTGTTTACAAACAAGCTGCCCATATAGCCCTGCATGGTGGTAAATACATCGGTAATGTTTACACCCAACTTCTCGCATTTCTCGCGGTCTACCGTTACGTTATAACTCGGGGTGTGCGCCGAGAAGTAACTGAAAGCGGTAGAGGTAGCCGGATTTTTCTGTGCTTTGGCTACGTAGGATTTAATTACTTTTTCAAATTTGTATACGTCATCTGTAGTGTTACCCTGCTCAATTTGTATACTGAAACCGGCGGCTACCCCGATACCCCGTATAGGCGGCGGCGGAATAACTACTACATTGGCATTTTTAATGCCGGCCTTCGCAATACGTTTGCGCAGCACATCCATAATGCCCGGCTTGGCCGTTACCTGCTCGGTAGATTTCTCGCGCTGGTCCCAGGGCTTAAGCTGGCAAAACATACTGCCGCTGTTGGAGTTGGCGCCCCCATTCAGGATATTGAAGCCGGAAACCGCAGAATAGTGGCCCATACCGGGCGTCGTAGCCACAATTTTCATCAGCTTTTCCATCACCTTTACGGATTGCACGGTAGCCGATCCGTCCGGTAACTGGAAAGTGATAAATAAACGCCCCTCATCTTCCGACGGGATAAAGCCTGAAGGCTTTTTCTTGAACATCACCAGCGTGGCAATACAAATAACGGCCAGAACAGCCATAATGGCCCACGATCTTTTGATGCTCTTCTCTACCCCACGGGTATATTTTGCAGTTATATTTTCAAAGCTACGGTTAAACCAGGCAAAGAACCGATCCAGCAAATTACGCTTTTTGGTTTTATCGGTAGGCTTAAGTAACAGCGTGCACAGCGCCGGCGTCAGCGAAAGCGCAATAAAAGCCGAAATGATTACCGAAATGGCAATGGTAATGGCAAACTGCTGGTACAAGCGCCCTACAATGCCGGGGATGAAGCCTACCGGCACGAACACCGCTGCCAGAATTAAAGCGATGGCCACTACCGGGGCCGAAATATCCTTCATGGCCGTGTAGGTGGCTTCCTTGGCCGACCGTCCCTGTTCCGGAAAATAATGCTGCACAGCATGCACC
>CAXTCH010000128.1:5406-8483 GCA_964241945.1 uncultured Mucilaginibacter sp. | reverse complement strand
CTGCAGTACGGTACCGGCGCGTAGTTCAACTTTTTCAAAATCGGCCCAGGTAATGGTTTGCATATAATCAGGTAAAGGGAGTAATTAATTACCGGACGGAATTCCACCGAATGATACATTTTAGCTGATACATCAAACGCTCTTTCAGGCTCAGCGTTTTCAACTTGCGTTTGAGCGCCACTTGGTTAGCGACATACAACTCGTTTAAAAAGGAAGCCAAAACAATTTCATCATATACTTTAAATTTAGCATTGGCTGTACATAGCTTTTTTATCCATTTACGAATTTTGGGCAGATAATCAAAAGATACAATTGGCGCGGCGTAGAACATACTGTCGTGTATGCGCATTTCGGCACCGGTAGGCTCAATGCCTAAATAGCTCAATTGCCGGCGAATGATAAGAAACTTTTTTTCGCGTTGCAGCTGATTAGCCGTATTTGATATTTGATGAGGGCTAACCCGGTATTGAAGCAGTACATCCCGTAAATTAACCAGTTTAAAGTGTCTGGATATATTTACATAAAACTCATAGTCTTCGCTGGCTATTAAGCCGGTATCAAATTTTATCTGCTCTTGTTGTAATGAAGAAGCCCTGATTAAAGCTGTTGAATTGCAAATAGTACCGTCAAAAAGCAGATTGATTTTAATTTCAGCAGGTTCATAATACCGCACCCAGTTGAAAGGAGGATCACCGGGATTATGGCCTGTGAAGTTAAAGGCCGAGCCGCAAACAGTAATATCCGGATGTGTTTCCAGATATTGGTATTGCCGTTCCAACCTTTGAGGCTGCGAAATATCATCACTGTCCATCCGGCCGACGTACTTACCCCTGGCTAAGGATAAACCCTGATTTGAACGGGCACTGATACCTTTGTTCACCTGGTCATCAAAAAAACGTATGCGCGGGTCATTATAAGTCAGGATTATAGCTTTGGAATCATCGGTCGATCCGTCGTTGATAATCAGCAGCTCGAAATCTGTAAATGTTTGGTTGAGGATGCTGTCAATAGCTTCTTTTAAATGCCTGGCGCTGTTATAAACCAGCATAATAACCGATATAGAAGGCGACATTTATTCCTGATAATTAAAATTGCACTTAGTTATTCATGCCTGACTGTTCAGATTTAACCAAACATTGAATAAGCAATTACAATAATATTGTTTTTACCTTGTCAATCATAACTATGGCGCTCCAAATCATAATCCGACTGGCCGGAGATGATGCGCTTTCGCCGCTCCACATCGGTGTCAAGCTGGTAATCGTATGTCTGGTCGGTCACCGCTATATCCCGGTCGCGGTCGCGGTCGGCCAAGTGAATGTTAGCTTCGCTGATGCGGTAAACAGCAACATCGTATGGGCCCCGCGGCGACATCAGTTTCACCAGCACTGGCAGGCACTCAAATAAAATGAACAGGTAACCGATAAATGACTCAGCCATATATGTGTCCACATCGCGCTTGCCATCGCTGGTGAAGGCCAGCTGCCCCAAAGCCCAGTTACGGTCGGCAAAACCGGCAATGTTGGCCAAACTGTCCAGTTGTTTATCGGTAAACAAACGGGTGTTACTTAGCCCCTCAAAATCTTTGCGTTGCTGCAGGTACTGCTCCATTTTACCCAAATCCTGGGTTACGGTTTGCAGGCGGGCCTGTTTTTCACCCAATACGGCTTCCTGCCGCTTAGCATTGCTGCCATAACCGGTAAGACCGGAGGTTTGATCGGTTTTAGACCCAAACACCTCTTCGTTTAACAGCACACGCGAGCGGTTGATATCTTTGGTCAGCGAATCTCTTTCAAATCTCAAATCGCGGAGCTTGGCAAATTCTGCCGTATATTTTTGGTTATATGTTTTTTGCAGGGTGTCAATTTTACGGTTCTGCCCTTTTAAGTACGAAGTTTTTAACTTCTGGCGTATCTCCTTATCAAAAATTTTCAGTTCCAGCGGACGTGAAATGACTATGCCAATCATGATAGCCAATAAAATACGGGGCGAGGCCTGCAAAATTTGCTGGTTGGTGCTGCCCTGCTTATTAATGCTGCCTACAATGTAACGGTCCATATTAAAAATGGCCGTTCCCCATAGCAACCCGAATAAAACAGCAAATATTACAGCCAGCGGATTGCCGCTGAACACAAAATACATGGCGTATCCCCCCGAGAGCGCCGCAAACAGCGCAGTAAAAAATATGGTAGCACCAATGCCTACATATTTGTTATGTTCAATAGGGTATTTCCTTAAGGTATCAATATGCGCTCCTGAACAAAACCAGAAGAAGCGGGTGAGTTTTTTCATTTAAACAGACGGAAATATATTGACTTTACATTAGAACGCCCGGAATACCTGATTGTTACACGGAGGCGTTACGAATATTTTACCCGGTAAAATTAACCATACCCACCCAACCGGCAATGGAGTGAACATAACTTACCTTTCTTAACACCAACCTATTTACATAGAGCTGACAGCCGCTTCTGCTTTTTATATTACAAACAAATCCCTTTATTTCATACTTATTATCTAAATACTTTGTTCCGATGCCTAAATGGTTAAAAATTATACTGCGAATAGTTGGCGCACTGGTAGCGCTGGTACTGGTTATTCTTATTGCTGTATCGGCTTATGTGGTTACCCACCGCAAACGGGTACTGGCCCTGGTTACTACCACCCTGAATAAAAACATTGATGGTACATTGTCCATCGGAAGTATGGACCCTACTTTTTTTAAGGGTTTCCCCGATGTATCTCTTACATTGAACAATGTTACCCTTAAAGATAACAAGTGGGCGCAACACCATCATACTTTGCTTACGGCTCAAAAATTGCAGGTGTCGGTAAATACCGCAGCATTACTGCGGGGTGTGATTCAGGTAAATAAGGTAGGCATACAGGACGCTGCTATTGATTTATTTACCGACAGCACAGGTTACAGCAATACCGCTGTTTTCGGGAAAAAGAAATCGAACAAGAAGGAAACCAAGGAAGAAAGCGAAAGCAGTACTGAAATCAAAAAATTTGCATTGGAAAATGTAGGCTTTACGCTGGACAATCAGCAGGCAAAAAAGCTGTTTCAGTTTGCG
>CAXTCH010000128.1:0-5306 GCA_964241945.1 uncultured Mucilaginibacter sp. | reverse complement strand
ACCGACTTTGTGATCAACATTGCCGCCAACAACATTTTATGGCACCATGCCTCGGCTTTGCTGGCGCCCAATATCACTACAAAGCTCAACATGTTTGATCTGCAAAACCCGCTGGCAGTAAAATGTATGATAAAAGGCGCTTTTTCGGGCGGTGGCGATCCGCTGATATTTGTAACCTGCCATGTGCAGAATAATACTTTATCGGCCTTGGGCGGCAATTTTACCGAGTGCAGCTTTGATGGCGTTTTTACCAATAACTACATGAATGGCATGGGCCTTACCGATGCCAATTCTGCCATCAAAATTTACCACCTGAATGCAAAGTACAAAGAGATTCCAATCAGCATCGATACGGCTACCATAAATAATTTAGATAACCCTGTTGCCCAGGGCACGGTACACTCAAAGTTTGATGTGCAAAAAATAAACAACGTTTTGGGTAATCAAACACTACGCTTTACTAAAGGCGATGCCAGTTTGAAATTGGCCGTTAAAGCTAACATAGTCAACTTCAGGCTGAATAAGCCCCTTATCAGCGGGCTGATTAATATTGCACATGCCGATGCCAGCTATGTGCCGCGTAACCTTAATTTTGTAAACACCGGTATCAGCATTAATTTTTCTGGCAACAACTTACTGTTAAACAACATTCGCCTGCAAACCGGAAGAAGCATTGTACTGATGCAGGGCCGTATCAACAATTTCCTGAATCTTTATTATAATGCACCCGAGCATATTTTAATTAATTGGGAAATTCGCAGTCCGCAATTGTACCTGGCCGAGTTTTTGGGCTTTTTAAATGCCCGTAAAAATGCAACTCCGGTGAAACGCCCGGCACATAAAGCAACTGCTGCTTCATCCGATGATTTTATTGACCAGTTCAACAACGTATTTGAAAAAGCCAATGCCGATATGCACCTGAGCATTGCTAATTTGCATTACAAAAAGTTTTTGGCAACCGGTGTAAATGCCGACGTAAACGTATCTGCCGAAGGCATTACATTAAAGAGTCTCAGTTCGCGGCAGGCCGGCGGTTCACTTAATATGAGCGGGCAGGTCATACAGGGCGCTTCGGTAAATAACCGCTTCACCCTGAACAGTACGGTGAGCAGCGTTAATATTCGCGACTTCTTTTTATCGTTCAACAACTTTGGCTTGAGCGGCCTTACAGCCGAAAATTTACGTGGCCTTTTATCAGCTAAAGCCAATATAAGTGGTATTGTCACCAATGATGGGAATGTGTTACCCGGTTCATTAAATGGTACGGTAGCTGTTAATTTAAAAAAAGGTGCACTGCTCAACTATGCTCCTTTTAAAACCATAGACAAATATTTGCTTTCGCGCGATTTAAGCAATATAACGCTGGATAACTTAGATGGAAAGTTTGATATACATGGCAACAAACTCACTATTGAGCCCATGAAAATTAATTCCAGCGTGTTGTACATGAACGTGGCCGGCGACTATGCCCTAACCGGAAAAGGCACTAACATTGCACTGGACGTACCGTTGCGCAATCCAAGCCGGGATAAAGACATTACTGATGAAAAACAGAAGGAAGAACGCCGCACAAAAGGTATTGTAGTGCACCTGGTAGCGGTTGACGGCGATAAAGGCATTAAGATCAAGCTGAAATAAAAGCCTAACTTTGGGTTCGAAACAACTTGAAGGATGGCGGTACCACTTAAACTGAACGGAAGGATTTGGATAGAGACGCCCCAAGGGCCGGTGGTAGGCCCTGGCCGTATTGAACTGTTGGAGCGTATACAGGAACATGGCTCTATCAGGCAGGCAGCCATGCAAATGCATATGTCGTACCGGCAAGCCTGGCAATTCATTGACCATATGAACACGCATCTGGATGAGCCGGTAGTGATTTCGCACCGGGGCGGTAAGGGTGGCGGCAATGCCGAAGTTACACAGAAGGGATTACAGGTGATTCAGCAGTTTAAATCATTCCATCAAAAGTTTAATGATTTTCTGGTAGAACATAGTACTTTAATTAGTTTTTGAAGATGATATGTTTATCCAGCAACTATCCATACTGTAAAATAACTATACTTAAATATTGCTGCCA
This sequence comes from uncultured Mucilaginibacter sp., assembly GCA_964241945.1. Classification (GTDB taxonomy): domain Bacteria; phylum Bacteroidota; class Bacteroidia; order Sphingobacteriales; family Sphingobacteriaceae; genus Mucilaginibacter. Next base: position 3,229 of record CAXTCH010000128.1, on the reverse strand, counting down.
TTGAAAATCCTTCCGGCTTTTTCCGTTTATGTTAACTCAAAATTGATAATTTCGCCTTTTAGCATTGACAAAAGCCGCTAATTTCCTTATGAGTATATCCGCACGTTTTCTGTTAACCTTGTGTCTCGGCGCAGGCTGTTTCTATACTTCCTGCAAGCCATCTTCCAATCCGCAAAACAGCACTGTTGCCGGTCAAACTTCCGCCGACCATACAAGTCCTGTTCAGGCTACGGCAGACACAACCCACCTCATCGGCGTTTGGTTGGACCAGGATTTAACCTGGCAAAAAAATCAGCGCGTGGCTTATGAAATTATCAGTAAAGGGCAGAAAACTTATATACAGGTAATCACTTTCAGCGGTAAAAAGCTAAATGTAAGTGACAGCCCCGAACTTTCTTCTACGGCTGCAGAAATCACCAAAAGCGGCGATAAATACATTAGCAAAGAACTGCCTAAAGCGGTTTACACTTTTGATAAAAACGGCGACATGCAGGTGTTTGATGAAAACGGCTTGGTGATGAAATGTAAAAGAGCGCTGTAGGTTTACGATTTTTCTTCCGCTTCTTTTAAATTATTAGCCACATGCGGATTTTGCCGTGGCAATTTTGACACTTCCTGCTCTACTTCTTCCTGTTTTATATGTACCGCATAAGGTGCAGGCTCAATTTCGCTGCCATTGGCTTCGGCATATACCTGGGTAAATTCTGCGCCAATGTAAAGTATGGCGGCCGTATAGTAAATCCAAACCAACAGGACAATGATAGAACCCGCTGCACCATAGGCCGAACCCTGTGCCGAGTAATGCAGGTATAAACTAATGAGGTACTGCCCCAGCATAAACAGTATAGCCGTAAAAAAAGCCCCCGAACGGACGTCTCTCCATTTAATTTTTACGTCGGGCAATACCTTAAATATAATACCGAACAACACCGAAATTACGATAAATGAAATAAACAGGTTGACACCATCAATCAGCCAGATGGTAACACTGGGAAGAAAATGCTGAAGCTTATCGGTAATTGAAGTAATAATGGCATTGATTAGCAGGGTAACCAACAGCAGGAAACCCAAGCCCCCGATTAAGGAGAAAGATATAAAGCGATTGGTGATAATTTTTACCCAGCTGCGCTTAGGTTTGGCTTTTACCCGCCAAATGATATTGAGCGAGTCCTGCATTTCGAGAAACAAGCTGCTGGCACCAAACAACAAAGTAAGAATACCAGAAACCAAAGCAACTCCGCTTTTACCCGAAAACTGCAGATGCTTGATTACATCCTGAACCTGAAGTGCGGCGTCGGCCCCCACATAGCGTGCTATTTGCGGGTACAATCGACCGCTGGCAGCATCATAGCCATATACCAGGCCAGCTATTGATATAATTAAAATAAGCAGAGGCGCGATTGAAAAAATGGTGTAATAAGCCAAAGAAGCGCTTAATTTTAAACCGTTATCGTCAGAAAAATTGGAAAAAGTAGTCATCAATACCTTCCACAATTCTTTAAAGTAAGCTTTGTTGAATTTCATAAGTAGTAAAAATTTTAGCCGGTAAATTACCGGCGTATTTACATGCTTGTGCTATATAGGTACAGCGTTACAGCACATAAAGTTTTTTACGACTCGTAAAAAACTGTTGCATCCACCCTGATTTGCTGTTATGGCAGTAATTAGCGGGTAGATACCACCAAGAGGTCTAAATCCTTGCAGGGAATATTAAACCGCTCACCCAGATGCTTGTTGGTAAGATGTCCATTGTAAATGTACACCGCATTTCGCACACCTGCTTTTTGCCATATTACATTTCCGATGCCTCCTTTTTCGCCGATATCCAGCAAAATAGGCGTAAAAATATTGGTCAGAGCATAAGTTGCGGTACGTGCCACCCTTGAGGCAATATTAGGTACACAGTAATGAATTACATCATATTTGCGAAACACCGGATGGGTATGATTGGTAACCTGTGAAGTTTCAAAACAGCCGCCCTGGTCAATGCTCACATCAATAATTACCGAATTGGGTTTCATGTGGCTTACTGTTTCTTCGGTAACTATGCAGGGGCTGCGGCCATCTTCGGCGCGCATAGCGCCAATGGCTACATCGCAGGTGGTGATAGCCTTTTCCAATACAATTGGCTGCATCACTGAGGTGAACACCCGGTTACCAATAGCGCTTTGCAAGCGGCGCAGTTTGTAAATAGATGGGTCAAATACTTTTACTTCGGCTCCCAAAGCTAAGGCGGTACGGGCAGCCAGTTCCCCTACGGTGCCGGCGCCTAAAATAACAATTTCAGTAGGCGGCACGCCGGTTACGCCACCCAGCATCAGGCCTTTGCCATTAAACACATTGCTTAAGTACTCGGCAGCAATCAATACGGAGGTAGCGCCGACAATCTCACTCATGGCACGAATTACCGTCAGAATATTACCTTCATCGCGCAGGTGCTCATAAGAAAGCGCGGTAATGCGTTTATTGAGCAGCGCCTGCAGGCTTTCTGCCTTCAAGGTCGACATTTGCAGGGTAGAAATCAGGATTTGCCCAGGCTTCATCAATTCAATTTCAGGCAGCATCGGAGGCGCTACTTTCAGCACGATGTCAGATTCATAAACCGACTTGCTGTCATACACAATCTGTGCGCCCTGTTCACTGTAATTCTGATCAGAAAAATTGGCGGCCTGCCCGGCATTGGTTTCCAGCACCACCTCATGACCGTTGGCTACCAACAGGGCAACCGATAATGGCGTTAAGGCAATGCGGTTTTCCTGAAAAGAGATTTCGCGTGGAATACCAATTTGTAATGAATTTTTCTTACTCTTCACTTCCAGCATTGATTCCTGCGGCTGCATCATGGCCTGCCTGGCAACGTCTGAAAATCCACTATATAACCCTGAACTCATGAGCTGTTTCTATTTCCGGCTGTTGAAGTTACACAAAATAAGAATGATTACGCAAACTAAATACTTTCTACCTGAATATGACGTACTTGCTGTTCATCTACGGTAATCATCACCTTTATATAATGCTCTGGCAACAAGTCCTGAATTTTTTCAGGCCATTCAATAAAGCAGTAATCGCCCGAATAAAAATATTCCTCATATCCCATATCCAGGGCCTCAGTTTGATTCTTTAACCGGTAAAAATCAAAATGGTAAATATTACCGCCCGCGCCTCTATATTCATTTACAATAGAAAAGGTGGGGCTGCTGGCCTGCTCCTGCACGCCCAGTTGTTTGCA
>CAXTCH010000127.1:6790-8565 GCA_964241945.1 uncultured Mucilaginibacter sp. | reverse complement strand
CGCCCGCAGGCTCCAGCTCGTCCGGTTCAGGTCATGAAGCTTGGGCGATTCATGCAGCAGCTTGACCAGTTTTTCTTTGCGGCCTTTCAATAATGCGCTTTGCCGGTGATTGCGGGGGTTAGGCCCCAGATCAAATCCTTTTAAACCCTTTGCCTGGTAGGCTTTTAACCAGGCAGCAATCGTTTTGTAGCTGGACTCAATTTGTAGAAGGATTTCGTTCCGGCCAGCGCCCTGCGCTGCCATCGCCAAGCATTTAGCAATCTGCCAGAGGCGGTGGTTATTACCATTTCGCCACGATTTTAATGTTGACAAGTCTTCTCGCTTAATCTTATCCAACAGTTTTTCTGCTACCGGTGTAATACTTTCGTTTACCCACCTGAAAAAAATGGGCTTGAATGTGGCAAACTTGTACGTGTACTGGCTTAACTGGCTATATCGGTCAAACACTTCGGCTGGCTGTAAGCTCTTTAAATCAGTTACTAAAACCGGCAACATCCGCATCAGTTCATCCCACTTTTGTGTGGCCCAGTGTGGCTGCCTGGGCTCCCCCGGGTAAAAGCCAAAATCACCTAATTTGTCTGGAAACTCTGCGCGGATGCGTTCAAACTCTTTCTTATACCTCCAGGTGGTCTTGGTAGAAACTTTCAGTTCCTTAGCCAGGGCATAGGAGTGATATTCGCCTGCAATAAAACGTTTACGTAATATATCCGCCTTACCGATAGCCAGTTGATAGCGATGCATAAGCAAACATTGTATAACTTAATTCGTGAGTGACTGCAGCATATGAATCTCAGCAAAATGCTGATAGATATGAACGTAAGTGATGGCAATCATAACGGATAGCAGATTACCAAGCAGGTAGTAATCATTAAAGCCATCCAGATCGGCCTTGGGCTCCTCATGCTTCAGGCGGGTCGCCAGTTTAAGTCCGCTGAACAAGGTCAGTGCCTGCGTGTAGCCATTAACCAGCATCACCAATAAAAATATGCGCTCGGCCACACCTTTAAATATGGCTTTAAAATTAAATCCCATTTGCTTATAAAACAATTGCGCAATGACGGCAAAGATGAAGGCAATCAATACCTCGGTGATGACAAACAGTACACTTAAAACGAGAAACTTAGGCATGGGTGATATAGTTGGCGACCTCTTTTAAGGCAATATAGGTATTCATTTTCAGACTCTTTCGCCGCTTCCACATCAAAGACCGTTCTTTTTTCAATTCCATGGCCACGCGGTTATAATTATTATGATACAGTAAAAATGCAGTTACCAGATAAAAGTCCCTTTCCGCATTCCAGTCATCAATGATTTCCTGAAGTGCAATGAAGATGTTGTTCAACGCTTTGTTCTGCTGACTGTTTTTCATCCAAAACACAAACCGGTCATCATCTTTCTTCATGCGTTCCAGGTATTCCCGGGCCCGGGTCAATCCGCTTCCCATCATTCCATAGGCAATTTCAGGATTAATCGGCGTCTCGATTAAGCCCTCTACCGCAACATACCGCAATTTGAAAGTCAGTTCAAGCGCCACAATGGCTTCTTCTATAGCCAGTACTACCTCAACGGCTGCTGGCATGGTACTTATTATACCTTGAAATTCATCTCCCAGCGTAATGGTTAATGGGGATACTAATTTGTGGGCTGCATTAATTTCGCTCACTACCTTTTTAAAATCAGCCAGTAAACCGGCCTGCTCTTGTTTTCGGCTATCGATAATATCGGCCATCAAAATAATATACTCTTTCACGTTTCAAATATAGTGAAACAAATCA
>CAXTCH010000127.1:0-6690 GCA_964241945.1 uncultured Mucilaginibacter sp. | reverse complement strand
ATTTCTGCTTTTTTCCAAAAAGACCTCAGCTGAGATAATACAGAACCCTTGACCGTAAACATTATGCTGTCAACAGCATTTACATTTATTTTCCCTTAAGCTTAACGCCTTCTGTATGCGGCTACAAATATGCTTGGCTTTCATGTCACCGTAACGACCCGCTAAATGCAAATAAAGTCCTTTATCAAAATCATCTGTTTCAATAATAGGCTGTTATCCTGATACAAGCCAAGGGCACGTACTTGAAAATCAGTTGGATGGTACTCGGCAAATAGTTCTGGTTAACAAATCGCAGATATGAAGTGATTCCGGTGGAGATTTGAACCTTGATATCAAAAAAATGATGCTCTGATGATTACATTGTCATAAAACAAGTCAACTTATCACATTAGACCGCTGGCTCAAAACGAAATATGTAATTTCTGATTACACACCTTGGTTGGGGAATGGTATTGAGATGCGTGGCCTATCAGCTGGTATTTTTCACTTTATTTGTTAGTTTGGATCACCTCAACTGATTCCAAATTTCATGATTTGAAATATTAGTAAACATTTCGCTGTCTTCTTCATTCTTGAAATATAAAAATTCAAAAAATCACTTTAATATTTATCTATAAAAGCATGTCAGAAGAAACTCACATCTTGTTAAATCCTGCGAAGCGCTACCCGGCTCCGCCTTTTAAGCGGCAGCCACAAGCAGTACCGGGTCTTGCTTCTAAGATGACTCCGCTGCCTGATCATGGCGAATACAGCTATAAAGGTTCAGGCCGGTTACAGGGCCGTAAGGCACTCATTACCGGTGGCGACTCTGGCATCGGCCGGGCCACTGCCATCGCTTATGCCCGCGAAGGTGCCGACGTGGTGATTAATTACTTGCCCGAGGAGCAGTCCGATGCGGACGAGGTGCTGCTGCTGATTGAGCAAGCCGGTCGCAAAGGCTTTGGCATTCCAGGCGATATTACCAGCCAGACTTTCTGCCAGTCACTGGTTCAGCAAGCGGTTGAAAAATTAGGCGGCTTGGATATTTTAGTGAACAACGCCGGTCATCAGCAAGCGGTAGATTCTATCCTTGACATTACTGCAGAGGCATTTGACACCACCATGAAGACGAATATTTACGCTCCTTATTGGATCACTAAAGCAGCTGTACCATATCTGCCGGAAGGGGCTGCTATTATCTCTACCAGTTCGGTACAGGCTTATGACCCTTCAGAAAACCTGCTGGATTATGCGCAGACTAAAGCCGCCAACGTAGCCTTTGTCAAATCGCTGGCTAAGCAACTAGGCGCAAAAGGGATACGGGTCAACGCAGTAGCGCCCGGACCAGTGTGGACGCCGCTGCAGGTAAGCGGCGGTCAGCCGCAGGACTCAATTGAAAAGTTCGGTTCCGTAACGCCGCTGGGCCGCCCCGGGCAGCCCGCTGAACTAGCTTCTATTTATGTGCAGTTGGCTGATGCCAACGCCAGCTATGCTACCGGCCAGGTGTATGGCGCTGCCGGCGGCAATGGCAATCCATGATGTTACAGCGCTTCAGGCATCCGTGCTGTGATGTGGCCGTAGGTTCACTACTGTATGGATAGCTTGTTATGTGTACAATACCCGGCTGAATAATGATTAATTTAGCAAGCGCCTCCAATGATACATTGATAAAAGTTCGACATATAAATTGCATACCTTTCGTTTTCACAATTGTATCTGTTTGAAGAGTCTTTTTCATTAAATTGAAAAAGCACCTATGCTAAGTGCTCTTTCAACAAACTGATCCTGTAAGAACGAAGCATATAAATTTATTGCATCGGAAGAACATTCGATGATTCGTTATCTAAAGTGTTTCTTTTGAAAAAAAATTTAGATGACCATCGGCAATTGAAATACACTTAACATGGGTCTGCACAGTTGAGCAGACCCATGTTGATTATCTTGCAAATCTAACTTAATTTGGATTTTTTATAGGTGCGCTGCCAGCAGCAGGCGGGTTTAAGACAAATTCATCTGCCGGGACATCCCAGTAATCAAGGAAATTATAATTGATGGTGGCATTTGTGTTAAGCACCCCTGCTGAAGTCAGTACAACGCAGCCGGTACGGCCGCCTCCTTTACTAATGTCATAAGTGATACCTAATCTTCGGGCATCATAAAAAGCCGTACCACGGAACAGTAAACTTAGCCTTCTTTCCTTTCTTACTTCCTCTTTAGCCTGCACTGAAGTTAGGCCTTTGCCTGAAACCGCAGGTAAGCCCGCTCCTTGATACACTCTGACAGCATCCACACTGGCTAACCCCTGATCAATCTGTCCTGTATTAATCAACGCCTCAGCTTTCATCAATTCATTTTCCTCGTAACTTCCGGCCATGTAAACCTCCTGATTTCCCGGCGTTTTATCGGCAATCTGAAAGGCGTTATTTCCGGCCACCGGGGTGAGCTGCGCATTGAGTAGCTGCCATCTCGTGCTAAAGGTGAATCCGCCAACCTGATTGTAAAAGGGTGTCACCTGCAAAAAGTTCTTTGCGAACCGCAAATCGCCTGGTTTAATATCCTGTATCAGCCTGTCAGTTATGGTAAAAGAAGTAGTTGTTGGATCCCCGGCGGTATTTGCCGACACGGAACCGCCTCCCGCAGAGAAAACGTAGTTGTTAGCGGCTGTACGCCCTGCAAAGACATTATCGCCGGATTGAATTCCAACATTAGTTAGTGTCAAGATAGTTTGCCAGTTTTCAGCTGTCATGGCCGTTACCCGGGTGTTCGCGAGCAGGTTACGTGCCATCAGCGTATTAATATTATGCACAAACATGGTGGGAGTCGGTACCTGCCCGTTACCTACTTGGAAAAATGTGGGTATTAGCTGAGCCATCAAGGTAGTATAGGCACCCGTATTGGTAATGGAGTTTAGTAATGCGCTTGCTGCAGCAAGATTCTTATTGGATTCAGCAATCAGGGCAGCACTGTTTACATAATTAGCATTCGAAGTGCTCACCTCATTATTGATCAGGCCAGCATAATATACAGAGCCCAGCCTGGCATAGGCATAACCCTTCCACCAATAGGCCCAAGCTTTGTATGTAGCCTGTTTGGTTGCTGCATCTCCAGATAGCGTAACCGTTGGCAAAAGTGCCAATATCTGATTACATGCATTATTTAGGCCATACATACTTTGCCATTCGTAATAAAACATGTTGGTTGCCTGCTTGTCACGGGTATTATTAAGCCTTAAGTTGGCAATCTGTGGCTGCGGATTGCTGATCTTAGAGCCGTCGTCCAGGATAACATAGTCAGGCACATTCACTAAGTTCACGTTTTGGTTAGAAGCTTGTGCCGATACATCATCGGCCAACAGTTCATGATAACCGTAACAGAGTGAAAAAAAGCTGTCACCCAGCCATCCGTCACCATTTTCAAACCCATTCACATAAATACTTCCTGCTGCCAGTGAAGTGAGACCTGTTTCTGTCTGAGCCTGAACTAACGTCGGAGAGTTTGGGTTTTGAACATTTAATTCCTTTTTGCAAGATGAGGCGGTTATTAAAGCCAACATCAGCGGTGCTATAACATATCTGTTTTTTTTCATTTTGTTCGTTTGATGAATTAGAATCCAAGATTTAAGCTGATTTGATAGGATCTGCTGTTAGGAGTAGAGTCATGGTCGATGCCCCTATCGAATGGCGAATTGGAACTGCCGGAGCTGACCTCCGGATCAAAACCAGTGTACTTGGAAAAGGTTAGCAGGTTGCGCCCGGTAAACGTTAACACAGCTCTTCTGAATACTTTGCTGTTCAAATACCTTGAGAAATCGTAGCCTAAATAAACGTTTCTAAGCCTCAAAAATGAGGCGCCTTCGTAAAAATAATCCTTTGTTCCATTCCTGGCTCCATTCCTAGCACCGATAATATCCGCATAGGCACTCCGGTAATAAGCAGTATAGGCAGCCGAGGTGCCGGCAATATCAACCGGTTTGTCATAATCACCGCTGATCCCGTCTCTATATTGCCACTCCTTGGTCTGATTATAAAGATGGCTCCCATATACCCAGTCGAACTGGAAGCCAAAATTGAGGCTCTTATAATTAAAATTATTGAGAAAAGTTAGATTGAATTTGGGATTAGGATCACCGATGGGAGATACCTCATTAGCAAATTGTATAGCTTTAGTTGCATTGTTGACAACCCGTCCATTAACTATTGAATACTGATTATAATCAGCGGGCAAGATGTAAGGAACCCCTTCATTATTGGTTTCCGAAACACTGGTCAGCGCTTTATAGCCATATATCTGGCCAATTTTTTGTCCTGCAATCAATGACTCCTGTGTACTGCCTGCCGCTGTGGTCAGAATGATAGGAGCACCACTAGTACTCGTGATCATTGTCGTTTGATTGCTGAAGTTGGTTACAAAATTCCAATTAAAGTTTCTTGCCTTGTAGACACCAACATTGACAGAAGCCTGAACACCATGGGAAGCTAAACCGATGGCATTAGTTTTAATCTGTGTACCTCCGGTAGACGGAGCGGTATTAATGTTATAGATAATATTATTACCTTTTCGGTTCCAATAAGTGCCGCTTACATTAAAATCGGTAAGCCAGCTACCGGTAGTTCCGCGGATGCCGATATCCGTACCTATTTCATACTCTTTGGATACTTCCACCTTAAGATTTGGGTTAGCCAGAGAGGTCGGTAAATTGAAAGTTAATGCAGATCCGATATTACCGGTATTCAATGTAGGATAACGGTCAAACGGCATAGGCTGTGTTCCCGCTTTTCCGAAACCACCCCGAATTTTAAATTCAGGAATTGCTGTTCCCGCAGCAGAATTCTTCCAGAAGGCAAACGATGAAGGCCTGATATAAGCGTTGATATCCGGAAAGGTAAATGGTTTTGAACCGCCGCCGAATGCCGAAGAATAATCACTTCTGAAACCACCTGCAATGCCGCCATAATCTCCAAAATCTATTTTTTGGTTTACCACAAATCCGTAGGTGATAAATGGAGTAGTGTAATCAAAAGATACCGCCTGCGTTGATGTTTGGTTGAAGTTGTAAATGGCATACGTGGGTAAGCCAAGGCCATAAGTATTGAACTGCTTATCTACATTTTTCCGGTAATCATATCCCAACAGGGTAGTGGTCGTAATCGGAATAGGAATATGGAAATCTTTATCAAAATCAGTACTGATTATAGCAGAGGCATTAAAATTCTGAAATGTGGTGCTACTGGTATTTTTGTTAAGTTCCCCATTAGGGTCAGAGGCAAAAGCACCATAATAGGATCCTAAGTCAATTGCCGTCAGCGTAGCTGACTGATTTTGATAAATTCTATTTTCTTCTGTGTGCTGATAATTCAGCCCGTATTTTGCATTTAAGGTAATAAATTTGTCAATTTTATAATTAGCTTGTACACTTTGCAGTAAGTCTTCTCTGTTAGAAACTCTATTAGCAAACTGTGTATAGTAGTTCGGATTAGAGCCATTTACACTAACGGTACCTGAACTTAATGACAAAGGGTAATTACCGTCGGAATTTCGCTGATTGAAGTCGTAATACGGAGAAGCGTTCAGGACATCAAATATGCCTCCGGAGTTGCCTATGTTAAAATTTGGATTAATTGTGTTCTTGGTATAAATTAATTGTGTTACCGAGCGTAGGGTAAACCCTTTAAACAACTCAAAACCCAGATTGGTGGTTAGGTTGGTACGATCGTTGTACCCGTTATGCCTGATATTGCTTTGCTGATGATTGTTAGATACCGCAAAATTATAGTCAGATTTTTCGGTTGCCCCGGATACCGCTACGCTGTTGTTGGTGGTATAAGCGGTTTTGAACAGCTGTGCCAGGTGATCGTAATACTTTAAATTGGTACCATACTGCTGATGGGCAATGTTTAAAGGATTGGACATCGCTGTAGGGTCGCCGTTGGCCGGGTCGGCACCAAAGGCCCATTGGATACCAGTGTACCGGCCGTCCTGATCCCGTTGGAGAATATTGCCATCCGCATCAACAAAATTACCGCTGGCATCTACTTTGAAACTGCTGAGCTTTGCCTGATGCACATTGCCATGATTAATGTAGTCACTCGCACTTACGCTTGAGAAGACATCAATACGGGTTTTGCCTATTTTACCCTTTTTGGTAAATACTTGGATAACGCCGTTTGCCCCCTGAGCACCATATATCGTCGAGGCGGCAGCGCCCTGAACAATTTCTATATGATCAACCACGGTTGGATCAAGCTGACTTAAATCAGTGGAGCGGGATTCAACGCCATCTACCAATATCATCGGCGAGGTAGATCCCTGCACCGTATTAATGCCGCGCAAAACAATGTTAGTCCTGGCACCCGGAGTACCATCCACAGAGGCAATCTGAGCGCCGGGTATCTGACCAACCAGACCCTGATCAATGGAAGCCTGTGGTGAAGATGATAAGTCTTTACCGGAAACCGCTTCTACGGAGATTCCCAATTTAGCCTTGCTTGTTGCTACACCTGAACCGGTTACGACAACCTGGTTCAGCTCGTTAAAATCTGTCGATAAAGCCGCATTGATGACATTGCTGCCGCCGATTGGAACTTCCACAGACTTGTAACCGATAAACCGGAATATTAGCGAGGTGGCACCCGGAGGTATTTTGATAGAGTATTTGCCTTCGCCTGAGGTCTGCGTGCCGGCGTTTGTTCCTTTAACGACGACGGTTACACC
>CAXTCH010000126.1:0-8637 GCA_964241945.1 uncultured Mucilaginibacter sp. | reverse complement strand
TGGTATTTACCAAGACTTACCACATTCCTTCCATCATTTTTCTGAGCGCTATTTTGGGGGTGATCAATGCCTTTGATACCCCGGCACGGCAGTCGCTGATGATTAAGCTGATTGATGATAAAAAAGATTTGCAGAATGCCATTGCTTTAAATTCCTCTATGGTAAATCTGGCCCGGCTGCTGGGCCCGGCAGTAGCGGGCATACTGCTTACCACCGTAGGTACCGGCTGGTGCTTTTTACTAAATGCTGTGAGCTTTATTGCCGTAATTGTATCGCTGCTGCTGATGAAGCTGCCGCCGATAGAAATAAAAAGGTTGAACCAAAGCGTGTGGGAAAACCTGCGCCAGGGCTGGGCTTACCTGCAGGGCGAAAAAAACATTCGCCTTATGATTTTACTGATGGCCTGCACCAGCTTCTTTGTAATGTCGTACAGTACATTGATGCCCATTTTTGCCAAAGACGTATTTAAAGGCAATGCGGGTACGTACAGCATGCTGAATAGTATTTCGGGTTTAGGTGCGTTGTTCGGAGCCGTTTATATGGCAGGGATGAAGAACACGCTGAACATCCGGCGGGTAACCATTTATGCTGCCATGTTATGCGGGGCCAGTATAGCGGCTTTTGCGTTATGCCACAATTTATGGCTGGCGCTGCTATTCATTCTTCCCTCGGGTATGGGCATGATGATGCAGATTGCCGGTACCAATACCTTTATACAAACTACCGTGACTGACGATATGCGCGGGCGGGTAATCAGTTATTATGTAATGGCGTTTCAGGGTATGCAGCCCCTGGGGAGCTTTTTAATGGGTTTCGGTGCACATCACATCGGTGCACAGAATGTGCTGTTTTTGCAGGGCGTAATCGGCGTACTGATTGCTGTTGGCTTCGGCTTACTGTTTCAGCGGATGCGTAACCAGCAGGTGAAAACGGATAAGGGAGGAACGGCAGCATTGGAGAATGCAGGCTCGGTTTAATCACCCAGCTTTTCATCTATCTCCTTATAAATCTCTCTAAACACCGGTTTTAATTGTAGTCTGTAATCAGCAATAATGCGGTTTAGTTGCTGTTCCTGATACGGGGTAAAAGGTGTGTGCCATATCCTCATGCAGATACGCTTGAGCGCATAAATTACTTGGCTGATTTGATTATAACTATACAGGTACCGGCTCCTTTTAAAATCGTGATAAAAATTGATGAACTTTTCGGTATGCGGCATGCCGCTGAAGGCGAGAAATTTACTGATCATTTCATCCCGGCAATCTTCCAGATGAGTGTAAAAATCGCCCACAGTGATGAGTTGCTCAGTGAGCAGCAGGTTGTCTAAAATCAACTCGAGTGCAACATGTCCTAAAAAGAAAGGTTTTACCGGCGAACCTTCTAAGGCCGGCAATAAAGCCAGTTTTAACTGATGGGAGTGATGCGTAAAGAAATCGGCGTTATGAAAATAACGGTCTACCTCCATGTGTTTCTTCCAGCCCTCAATCAGCGACTGGATGCTGATATCCGGATGGCTTAGCTTTTCAGGATGAATAACGGCGGTTTTATCGGCATTTTTAAGCAGGTCGGGCATCACCGTTCCCAGCACGTGATAGGCGTTGCTGGAGTGCCGGTCGAAATAAAAATGTGATAAAAAATTCATACAGACAGATGCGGGACGATGTTAAAATGGATCAGCTAAAATCGGGTTCACTCATTTACACCTTTGCCAAAGATAATCGGTTGAGCCGATTGTTATATATTTGCGCCGGGAAAAATTGAATTTACAGAAAATGAATTTTGTTGAAGAATTACGCTGGCGGGGTATGCTGCATGATATTATGCCCGGAACTGAGGATTTGCTGAACAAAGGCATAACAGCCGGTTATATTGGCTTCGACCCGACGGCTGATTCATTGCATGTAGGCAGCCTGGCGCAAATTATGACATTGATTCATTTTCAGCGCGCCGGCCATAAGCCTTTTGCATTGGTGGGGGGCGCTACCGGTATGGTAGGTGACCCTTCAGGTAAATCGCAGGAGCGTAATTTGCTGTCGGAAGAAGTATTGCAGCACAACCTGCAAGGCATACAGGCACAGTTGGAGAAATTTTTAGATTTTGACTGTGGCGCCAACAGCGCCCAAATGGTTAATAATTACGACTGGTTCAAAGAATTTTCGTTTCTGAGCTTCATCCGCGATGTAGGGAAGCATATTACGGTAAACTACATGATGGCCAAGGATTCGGTAAAGAACCGCCTGGGTGGCGATACTGGTATGTCGTTCACTGAGTTTACCTACCAATTAGTGCAAGGCTACGATTTTTACTATCTGTGGAAACATCATAAATGTGCGCTGCAAATGGGTGGTTCTGACCAATGGGGCAATATTGTTACCGGTACCGAATTGATTCGCCGTAAAGACGGAGGAGAAGCTTATGCCTTAACCACTCAACTGATTAAAAAAGCCGATGGTACTAAGTTCGGCAAGACCGAAGGCGGCAACATCTGGCTGGATGCCGCTAAAACTTCGCCCTATAAATTTTACCAGTTCTGGCTGAATACCAGTGATGATGATGCGAAATTATACATCCGTATTTTTACACTGTTCGATGAGGCCACCATCAAGTCGCTGGAAGCCGAACATGATGCCGCTCCGCATCAAAGGGCTTTGCAAAAGGCTTTGGCAAAGGATATCACCATACGGGTGCATGGTGAAGAGCAGTATGAAAAGGCTATTAAATCATCCGAGTTTTTATTCGGCAATACCGGCATTGAGTTTTTGAACGAGCTGAATGATGAAGAGGTAATTGGTTTATTTGAAGGAGTACCGCAATTTCAAATCAGCAAAGCGGAACTGGAACAGGGAATCAACGCGGTTGACCTTTTAGGTGCAAGGGCGGCCGTATTTGCTTCAAAAGGCGAAGCTAAAAAGATGATACAGGGAGGTGGCGTAGCCATTAATAAAGCCAAAATCAATTCGGCAGAGGCTGCTTACACAACAGCTGAACTGATTAATAATAAATTTTTAGTGGCGCAGAAAGGTAAAAAAAATTATTTTTTAATTATTGCTGAATAATTTGTGGATGCGACATTTTGTATATAGATTTGGATAAATGTCGTACGAAAGCAAACATCCGCATCCCGATACCGTTAATGAACCTATGGCCGCATATCTTCCTATAGGTTCAGGATATTCTTTTTATCACTTGCTAAGCGGCGTAAAAGCCGCCGATACCTCCAGTGATTTTAACATTCTTAAACTCACCCGCCAAGGCTTACCCAAAAAGGCTTTGCTTTTTTTAGCGCAGCAAATATCCTTTACCTTACAGGAATTGGCCGGAGTGATGCACATCTCTGACCGTACCTTACAACGGTATAGTGATAATACCGTTATCAAAACTGAATACGCCGAAAAAGCCATTGAACTGGCCCGCCTGTACACCCGTGGTGAGGAAGTATTTGGCTCAATGGAAAAGTTTAAGCAATGGATGAAAACGCCCAATCACATTTACAAAGGTGAAACACCGGTATCCCTGCTTGATACTTCTATCGGCTTTGATATGGTGTTCAAAGAACTGGGCCGTATTGAGCACGGCATATTTGCCTGATGCTTTTATACCGTATTGCCAAATGCCAATACGCCGACGATCTGAGCGGTACCGGCGCACGTCTGTATGGCGGCCGCTGGAACAGTGTTGGCAAACCGGCAGTTTACCTGGCATCTTCGCGTTCATTAGCAGTACTGGAGGTGTTGGTTCACCTGCCGCCCACCTTACTACCTGCTGGTTATTGTATAGCCAATATTGAAGTGCCTGATGATACTGAAGAAATAGGCATTAAACAGTTACCCGATAACTGGCATGAATACCCTGAACCTGCACAGTTGAAATATCTGGGGGATAATTTCCTGAAAAAGGGCCGTCATTTGTTGCTTAAAGTTCCTTCGGCCATTGTAAAAGAAGAATTCAATTACCTGATGAACCCTGCACATCCTTTAATGCGCGAAGTAAAAATCGCTGTAAAAAATAATTTTACCTTTGATGAACGGCTGCTGTAAATTTCGGCAGTTGGTTAAGTTACATTTCTAAAGTATCTTCATTACCGCAAATGAAGCACATTCCTATTCATAAGTTGAACGACCGGGCGAGTATCGGCCTGGAAATACGGCATACCAGTAGTGACAAGCTGAAAAAGGCAGGACACATACTGGGAGCGCATCGCGACGATCATTACCTCTTTTTTATGATGGAGAGCGGAACCATCACCATGATGATTGATTTCAACCAGATAATTATTGAGGCACCTTCCATCTGCTATATTTTACCGGGGCAGGTACATCACTCTGTTGCAGATGACCACGCCGAGGGTTGGTTTATGGCGGTAGATACTTCACTGGTGCCTAATGAATACCGGGCTATATTTGAATATAGTCTGTCGCCGCCGCATCCGCACCGCTTAAATGCTGAACGTTACCAGCAGTGCCATACCCTCATTCGTTTATTATTTGAACAATTTAGCAGCAAAGCGGATGGCGCTTTTTATTCGCAGTTAACGCATTCGCTGTTAAGTTCGTTTTTGGGTATGGCGGCCTGCGGTTTTATACAACCCGAAAATACTCATCAGCAAACCTCCCGTCCCTGGCAAATTATACATCAGTTTAAGCAGCTGCTTACTGAAAACATGCTCACTATAAAGCAGCCGGCGGCTTATGCTGCACTGCTGAACATCAGCGAATCGTACCTGAATGAGACGCTGAAGAAAACTACCGGCTCATCGGTTACTTACCTGATTACAAACGCCGTGATACTGGAAGCCAAGCGCTTGCTGTACTATAGCGGATTGAGTGTAAAGGAGATAGCGCATGAGTTGGGTTATGAAGATCATACCTACTTTTCCCGCCTGTTTAAAAAAGTCACAGAAATGACACCTTTGGAATTTAAGGCCATTTACCGTAAATAGTCCAATACTTACCTTAATATTTCTCTTTTTCCCGGTGCTTTAATGGATTTTCTTTGCAGTATAAATCATTATCATTATGGGCACGCTCACCTTACACAGCATTAAACGTAAAGCCTCCACTTTATTTGAAGATAAGTTTTTAAAAACCGGAACCGTACTGGAAGTAAGAGCATGGGACCCTTCTACCATTGTGGAGGTCGACCTGCATTTGCCCGAAATTACCATGGATAATTGGAGCGAAGTACCTTACATTAAATTTAAAGTAGCCGATTTTACTTACCGTGACTATACGCCCTCGGGCTGGGATGCCGAAACGCATACTTGTACCATCTTTGTAGACGCTGCGCACCAGGGTGCCGGCAGTCGCTGGGCGCAGCAATTAAGCCGCGGCGATAAAGTAAGCTATCTTAAGGTAGATACCACACGGCAACGGCCAACCGAAACCTCGGCTGTGGTAGCGCTGGGCGATGAAAGCAGCATAGGCCACATGCTGGCCCTGCAGCAGCTTACCGTACCGGTAACGCGCTTTACCGGGGCTTTAGTGATGGGCAATACCCAGCAATGCGAACAATTTAACGAGTATTTCAGATCGCCGCTGCAACCGCTGGAGCGGCAGGATGTACACGGGCATCATACCTTAGCCGAATGGCTGCAGCAGCAATCTTCACAATTACAGCATGCCATATTTTACCTGGCGGGTAATACAACTATGGTGAGCCAATTGCGTAAGCTGCTCCGTAAATATGGGTACGGCAATAACCAGATTAAGGCCCAGGGCTTTTGGTCATAAAAAAAGCAATTGCGGTTAGGCAACTGCTTTTTATAGGTTTTGAGCGTTCTTACAGTTCGCTCAGGAGTTCCATTTTCTTTTGGTTATATTCTTCCTGCGAGATCAGGCTGTTGTCGAAAAGCATTTTCAACTTTTTCAGTTTTTCGGTCAGTTCATCGGGCTTTTGCTCCTGCATTACCGGGGCAGGCGCTGGGGCCTGAACAGGTGGCGGCGGAGGCGCTTGTGCAGTTACCGGTGGAGCATACACCGGCTGCGGCTGTGCTGCAGGTGCCGGGGCAGCATGATTTAAAGCCTCCTGACGGGCAGCGTTCTCTAACTGAAAAGCGCCGGAAGCCGCTCGTTTTTCTTCCAGTTCACGAAGGCGGCGGGCTTCACGCTCGGCCTCTTTGCGCTCCTGCGAATATTGGTATAGTTTGCGGGCCTGCACCTTGGGCAAATAATCCACACCCATTTCGGAGCCGTTTATGGTAGTAGCGCTGAATATAGCGCCAATAATTTCTTCTTTAGTACTTACGTCGGCAATGTCCTTCCATACAAAGTCAATAAATTTAATGGACAGGCCCAGATTGGCTGGTGTAAAAAATAAAATGCGTTTGTTGGTCAGCGCTACACAATCAGGAAACAGGTTAACCAGCGGTTTTTTTTGGGTGGCAATATAGATGATTTGCTCATCGGTAGTAAGCAGGTCATTGAGGCGGGAGTATACTTTTTCAACTGCCTTAGGATCCTGCTGATCGTTCAAAAATTTTTCAATCATCGGGGTGATGGTTATTTCTTGCTCAAATTTACTAATTTATCTGTAATTACTGAATGCCTTTATCAGGCTACTAACAGGTTACACCCGCGTATATCGGCGTTATCAAACCGGCCCAATATTTCAAAAGAATTATCGGGATAAACACGCCCTAAATCCTGCGTGGCAATGAATGAACAGGAGTTGAGGTTAGCCAAGTCAATGATGTTAATGCCGCCGGTTGCACTGGTTCCCAGCAATTGTAAAGGGTCATTGGTATCGCGGGTGATGATGCGCATCCAGGGCGGGCAGTTGAAAATGCCGTTTCCTTTGGAGTAGGCTTGCGAAAGCAGCTCCGTCATGCCATACTCCGAGTGTATCGCCGCTACTCCAAAGCCCCGATGTAGGCACTCGTGCAGTTCTTCCCGGATCATTTCCTTTCGGCGGCCTTTCATGCCGCCGGTTTCCATTACGATTAGTTCAGGGAAGTTAAGCTGATAGCTGTCTATGAAATCGAGCAGTGCGAAAGTAACGCCGATAAGTAGCGTCGGCTGGCCGGACTGCTGTTGCTTCAGCAATTGCTGGTACAAGTCGGCATGATTGTAAAGAAAGAAGCCACTATCCGGATGCTGCGATTGCTTAATCAGATCATCGGCCATGTAAATGAGCGACGAGCCCTGGCGTTCTAGGTAGGAAGGAAGCAACGCCAGTATGCAATAATTATTTACCGGTCCGTAAAATAGTTCAAATGCCTGGCGGAAACTGTGTTCGTACCAGCTAACATCGGCCACCAGGTGCCGGCTGGTTATCACACCGGTGGTACCCGAACTGGTAAAGGTCACCTGCGGCTCCTGCTGTTCGGTGATCACCGGCTGCGATTTAAAAAACTCCACCGGCATAAACGGAATTTGCGCCAATGACTGCACGTGCTCGAAAGAAACACCCAAGCCGTTCACAAACGCTGCATAAACAGGGTTATGAATGGCCTGATATTGAAACACTTGTAAGGCAGCCTGCTCAAATTGCTGCGGCGTTTGTATAGAAAATATGTGCTGCTGTTGCGGCTTTTGCATAACGCAAATATACGTACCGTTTTTAAGCAATGGCGAGGATTAAAATCCGGCTCACACGCATTTTTAACAAACCATTAATCGGGTTACAGGTTTAAAAGGCAATGATAGTTTGTGTATTAACCCCAATTTCTAACCTTGCTTAAACAAAATGAAAAATTTAAAGATTACCCTGTTACCTGCGCTTTTAAGTGTGTTGATTGTACTGGCCTCGGCTACATCTGCTCCGGATAAAGAAATTCAGCGCGTTAGAGACTCAGCCTCCGTATTGCGCGAATTTACAGGCATTGAAGAACGTATACCCAAAGAACTGGTACGCGAAACCGAAGGTATCATTATTATACCTAAAATGATAAATGCCGGCTTTGCCATCGGCGTAAAGCGCGGTAAAGGGGTAGCGGTAGTGAAAATGGACGACGGCACCTGGAGCGACCCGGTGTTTGTAACGCTCACCGGCGGCAGCTTCGGCTTTCAGATTGGCGTGCAAAGCGTCGATCTGGTGCTGGTGTTCAGGCACAAAGGGGTACTTACCAAAGTGAAAAACGGCGACTTCACCATTGGTGGTGATATTTCTGCAGCGGCAGGCCCGGTGGGGCGCAGTTCTACCGCCAGTACCGATTATAAATTGGAGGCTGAAGTGTATTCCTATTCGCGCAGCCGCGGTTTGTTTGCCGGTGTCAGTGTAAACGGAACCAATCTGGCTATTGACAAGTCGGCCAATAACGCCTATTATGGGTCGGATATTTCCTCCGGTGATATTTTCATGAAAGGCAAAACTTTGAAACCCGGCTCAGGCGATTTACGTGCAGCGCTAAAGACCTTATAATGTGCTTCTTAATCCATTTTATAAATCGATACTTATATTTATTAATTATTATTTAAAACATCGCTTTACATTAGCAGTTGCTTATAGAAACCAAATAAATCAATTTATGGCAACTACCAAGCACACGCACCACGAAGAGGCTGCAAAACATCATGACGAAGCAGCTAAACATCATCGTGCTGCCCACAAAGAACACACTGAAGGTAACGAAGAAAAAGCATCTAACCATGCACACGCAGCCAGCGGCCACCACGCCAAGGCAGGCGAGCACGCTAAAGA
>CAXTCH010000125.1:0-8638 GCA_964241945.1 uncultured Mucilaginibacter sp. | reverse complement strand
GTGCCGATTAAAGCATCTATCAAGCCGTTGCCGCCTTCTTTACCGCCGTTAACCAAAATTTCGGGTACCAACTTCACGCCATTGGAAGCTAAGGCTTCGGCGACGCGAACTACGGCGTATTGCTCAGTACCCATAGCTTCCGTTTTTTGCTTGGTTACTTCGGCTTCAGCCAAACCGACTGCCTTGATTTTACCGGCTTCTGCATTACCATTTACCTCGGTAGCCTCAGCGTTGGCCTTGGCGATGATGGTCTGTGCTTCGGCATCCGCACGGGCATTGATGGTGCGGTTTTCAGCATCGGCTTTTGCATTCACCGTACGGGCTTCCGCATCACCCTTGGCAGCAGCCACCTTAGCAGAGGCCATCTGAGTGTTAATTTCCACCTGGCGGGTAGATTTCACAATTTCGGGCTGCATGTCGGCACCTGCCTTGGCACTTTCAAACTCCTTACGTTCAAGTTGAGCACTGCGCTGCACCTCATAAGTATGGCGCTGCTCTTCGGCCAGCTTACGGTCGGTCATTGTTTTCATGAGGGCCTCAGGGGGCACAATGTCACCAATCAGCGTATCTACACCCACCACATTGTAATCAGCCAGTACTTTACTGATATGACCTTTGGCATCGTCCTGCCGTTGTGAACGGTTGGTCAAAAATCCTATCACGTCGCTTTTTTGTGCAGCATTACGGAAATAATTGGCAATAGTAGGCTCCAGCACCTGCGAAACCAGATTTTTCATTTTACCGAAACGGGCAATTACCTTAGGCGCCTCGTTACGGGGGATATGAATGATTTGTGATACATCCAAATTGAAAGTAAAACCATCAAATGAACGTACGCTTATGGTGCTCAGGTTTTTATCCAGCTCATGCGCCTCCATGCGGCTGTTGGCCCAATTAAGCACAATATTGGTGGTAGGCACAATTTCAATACCGCGGGTATACATATTAAGCGGATATTTACCCGGATCGAGCGGTTCATCCCAAACACCTTTTTGTCCTTTCTGTACAATGTTGCCATGTTTAAAATTATCACCGCTGGTATCGGTACCCTCGTCACCCACAAAGGAGTTTACCACGCCCACATAACCGATCGGGATATGAATCATATCTACCTGTTCCACTTTTACAAACCAAGGGTTGAGGTAGTAAGTACCCGCTAATATCACGTCTTCCTGTAAGCCCTTTTTGCCGCCGGCATGAATAAAGGCCATAGGGTCCTGATAATTACGATGACCGGCTACGGAACCGCCTGCAATTTCACCTTTTTCTAAAGGTTCACCGTCGAGCGTGGTGATAATGCCCACTTTGTTTTCGTTGATCTGAGTAATCGGCACCATTACAATTTCGAAAACGAAAGTATTAATGCGGTAATTACCTGGTGTTAAAAAGGCAGCCTGCGGACCTTTCTGACCCTTGTTTTCCAGGAAAGCTTCTGCATCCTGAAACTTATCACATTCTACCGGGCGGCCCAGTACACGGCCGGTATCGAGCGTTGCACCGTCTTTGGCTTTTACCAGTCCTAGGTTGTTTTGCTCAATAATGGTAAAAGGTTGCATCAGTACTGAATACTGCCATGGCCACATGCGCCAGTACAAACCCGGAGCCAGCGGTTTAGCCTGCATACCAGCCTCACCGCGCGTAGCAATGATACGACCATCGGGCAAGCGGCGATCGGCACCATACAGGGAGAACTTTTTAACCACCAGTCCAATGCGGTCGTCCGGAACGATCACCATACCAAAAAATACGCGCAGTACAATTTTGTACAGCACAAGGGCAGCAATTACAGGCAGCACCCATAGCCAGTTAAAAATTAAATCAGCCATAAAATTTTGAGATTGAATTGTTTTAAAACGGAGGCCTTAAGGTGCGGCCCCCTCACGTTGCTTTCGGCATTTTGTAGTACCTCAACCGAAATTTCGATATTTAGAGTGTAAACATTACACCTTTGTTACACCAAAATTTAAAATATTTTACGGAGGACGATGGAGGCAGGAAAAGTGATTTGTAATAAAATAACAAGCGGCAGTTCGTATAACAAACAGGATATACAAACAGGTGGAGAAGTAAAAAAAGAAGCCTGTAAGTATTATACTTACAGGCTTCCCTTAACTGACTTGCTTAGTCGATGTGTTATTTAACACCCAATTGCTTTAATATTCCCAATTCGTCCGAACTTCCCCAGCGCTCTACCATTTTACCATCCTCAAACCGGCTGATTTGCATACCGCGGATTTTAATTGATTTACCGGTAGGCGCTATACCCTGAAAATCGCCCTGATGTGTACCTGTGGCGGTGTACGCAAATGCTACATTGTTGTCATCAGCTACCAAATGTTCAACTTCCACCTTAAAATCAGGAAATGCAGCCTTCATTTGTTTGAAAAACGCTACGTAACCTTCAGGGCCTATTCCCTGGCCGGGTGCAGGGTCGTTATCCACTGCGCCGGAGGCAACGACTTCTCTGAACAGATCAAAATTTCCTGTATTTACAGCTTCGCCAAATTTTTGCTGGGCTTCAATATTCACTTGCTTGCTCATAATAGTTTGTTAAATATGAGATAGTAAGACGTTTGGTGTTATATTGAGTTTTAATAATTCTCAAAAGCGCTACGATAATTAAACTAAGTATGGGTTAATAATGATTTTTTTAATGCGTGCATTATTATGGTATACCTATATTTGGCAGCAATTTTTAAACAGCAGTTTAAAGCAGCGGAATAGCGGACATCATATATAATAATGAAAAGAGTTGTCATCACTGGTATGGGTGTAATTACCCCTGCCGGCAATACCCTAAATGATTTTTGGTATAATATTGTTAACGGTAATAGTGGCGTAGCACCTATCACCCGTTTTAATGCGGAAGGTTTTAAAACCAGATTCGCCTCACAAATACGCGATTTTAATCCCCTGGATCATCTGGATAAAAACGAAATACGCCGTACTGATTTGTATTCACAATACGCGCTGGTTGCCGCAGCGCAAGCCATTGCCGACTCTGGTTTCGACATGGAAAATTTATCACCTTTTGATGTAGGCGTTATATTCGGTTCGGCACAAGGCGGTTTTCTTACTATGGAAGAGCAGGTGATGGAGTATGCAGGTACCAATCACCACCCTCATTTTAATCCGTTCTTTATTCCCAAAACGCTGGTTAATATGGCTTCGGGCTTAATTTCCATCAAGCACGGATTCATGGGAATTAACTATACCGCAGTAACCGCCTGCGCCAGTGCTACCACGGCTATCATGGATGCTTACAATTACATCCGCCTGGGTAAAGCTAAAATTATCATCTCCGGCGGTTCCGATGCACCCGTAACGGAATCATCTATTGGTGGCTATAATGCGTTAAAAGCATTGTCTACCCGCAATGACAATCCGCAGGCTGCTTCAAGGCCATTTGATGTGCACCGTGACGGTTTTGTAATGGGTGAGGGGGCAGGTGTGCTGGTATTAGAGGATTATGATTATGCCATGCAGCGCGGCGCAAAAATATACGCTGAAATAGCAGGCGCGGCCATGACTGCCGATGCTTATCATATCACTGCCACCCATCCGCAAGGAGCAGGAGCTATACAGGCTATGAAATTTGCACTGCATGATGCAGGTTTTAACATTGAGGATGTAAATTACTTAAATGCCCATGCAACCTCAACACCGGTAGGTGATTTAAGCGAAACCAAGGCTATCAGCTCTGTTTTCGGGCAAAGTAAAAATTTACACATCAGTTCTACCAAATCAACAACAGGCCACTTACTGGGTGCAGCCGGCGCCATTGAAGCGATTACAGCCATCAAGGCAGTTCAGGAAGATGTGGTGCCACCAACTATCAACACAGAAGAAATAGACCCCAACATACCACAGGACGTGCAAATTGTAACGAAGCAGGCAATGGAAAAAACGGTTAACGTATCTATGAGCAACACCTTTGGTTTTGGCGGACACAACGGCGTGGTGATATTCAAGAAATTTCAGTAGCGGCAGTTTCATAACTATGGAGCTCCGTAGCCAATTACAAACCGCTTCGGAGCTTTTGTATTTTTATGTAAGGCACAAACAAGGAGGCTAAAGAACAAAGCATATGCTCGAATTGTAGTATATTTGACTATGTCTACTGCAGCTGTTTACACCTTGCCGGTTACCAAAATCACTTCCTCAATGGAGTCCGTCGATACTGAAGACAGACTCGCCGCCGAAGAACCGCTCGAGATACGGCTGGTATGGGAGTTAAGTGACAACCGCACGGTGCAGAATATAGCCGTAACGATGCGGACGCCCGGAAACGACGCAGAGTTAGCAACCGGATTCTTGTTTACTGAAGGCATTATCAATAATGCGGGCGCTATTCAAACTGCCGGGTATAGCTTTATTGCCTGTGCTGAAAGCCGGGAAAACACCCTGCAAATTACGCTGGCCGACGGTGTGCAGCCTGTTTTGCATAAAGCGGAACGAAATTTTTATACTACTTCGAGTTGCGGCGTTTGTGGCAAGTCATCTATTAACGCCATACGCACGGTAAGTCATTTTACTGGTCAGGAGAATGATGCAACGATGATCACCGCCTCATTGTTAAATGAGTTACCGACCATGCTTAATGTTCACCAGAAAGTGTTTGCAGATACGGGTGGACTTCATGCCTCAGCGCTGTTTACAACATCGGGCGATTTGATGCTGGTACGCGAAGATGTTGGCCGGCATAATGCCTTGGATAAGTTGATTGGTGCGGCATTACAGCACAATTGGCTGCCCTTGCACGAACATGTGCTTTTGTTGAGTGGCCGGGCCAGCTTTGAACTGATTCAAAAAGCCGCCATGGCAGGTATCAAAATTGTGGCAGCAGTGGGAGCGCCCTCTACTTTAGCGGTTCAGCTGGCTGAAGAATTTAATATCACCCTTATTGGTTTTTTACGAAACCAGCGATTTAATATTTACACTGCGCCGCAGCGCGTTATAGTAATCTGATTTTATGAAAATTCGTTTAAAAAGTAATTCTTTGCGATATCGTTTAACCCGCTCTGAAGTAGAGCGTTTTGCACATGAGGGGGTGGTAGTTGAAAAAATAAATTTTGGAGATGACGCTCTTACTTACATACTGCAACGTTCCATGGAACCGGAAATGAAGGCTACTTTTAAAAATAATATCATTGCGCTGAATGTACCTGAAAAACTGGCGGACGAATGGACCGGCACTGAGCAGGTGGGCTTCGATTGTACAGGGGGAACCTTATACCTGCTGGTAGAAAAAGATTTTACCTGTCTGGAAAACGTAGCCGAAGATCAAAGTGATAATTATCCCAATCCGTTGGTATCAAAAAAGGTATGAGCAAGCCCAGTCAAACTCCCAATGCCGAAAACCCGGAAAAACTAATTGATTTAAAAGTTACCGAACCCAAGAAATGGGCAGCAGGTGTTCCGGCGGTTGTGGCAGCTTTTGAAGACATTTTGAAAGAGACCGGTCCGGTGCGGGGCATGCGTGCATTGCTGAGCATGAATCAAAAACACGGTTTTGACTGCTCCAGCTGTGCCTGGCCTGACCCTGATGATGACCGCTCACCGATTGCTGAATACTGCGAAAACGGCGCTAAGGCGCTGGCCGAAGAAGCCACTTTAAAAAAGCTGACCGGCGAGTTTTTTGCACAGCATTCTGTCGCAGAACTGGCTGAACTTACCGATTTAAGTATAGGCAAGCAGGGACGAATTGCACAACCGGTTTACCTGCCGCCAGACAGCACCCATTATAAGCCTATCAGCTGGGAAGATGCATATAAAAAGATAGCTGAGCACCTGAATAAGCTGGAATCGCCTAACGAAGCCGCATTTTACACCTCGGGGCGCACCAGCAACGAAGCTTCCTTTTTATATCAGCTGTTTGTACGTGAGTATGGCACCAACAATATGCCCGACTGTTCCAATATGTGCCACGAATCTACCAGCGTGGCTTTAGCCGAGGCCATTGGCATTGGTAAAGGGACTGTTA
Source organism: uncultured Mucilaginibacter sp. (assembly GCA_964241945.1). GTDB lineage: Bacteria > Bacteroidota > Bacteroidia > Sphingobacteriales > Sphingobacteriaceae > Mucilaginibacter. The sequence goes on along the minus strand of CAXTCH010000125.1, from coordinate 2,655 downwards.
CATTAAATGATTTTTACGATACGGATGTCATCATCATTATGGGGCAAAACCCCGGCACTAATCATCCGCGAATGCTGAGCGCACTGGAGAAGGCTAAAAAGAACGGATCGAAAATTATAGCAATTAACCCGTTACGCGAGGCCGGCTTGATTGCTTTTAAAAATCCGCAAAACCCTAAGGGCATTATGGGTATCAGCACTGCACTGGCTGATTTGTACCTCCAGGTAAAAATAAACGGTGATATGGCTTTATTGAAAGCTATCGAGCTGTTATTGCTGGAAGCGGAAAAAACATCGCCCAAAAGTGTATTTGACCACGAATTTATCAATACTAAAACAGTAGGGTATGAAGCCTTTGTGGAGAGCCTTGAACGCTATCAGTTAAATGACCTGGCCCAAGCTTCTGGTGTGCCGGTTGAACAGATACAACAAGCGGCCGACATGCTTAAAAATAAAAGCCGCATTATTATTTGTTGGGCTATGGGAATTACGCAGCATCAGAACGGCGTAGATACCATAAAAGAGATTGTTAACCTTACTATTTTAAAAGGGGCCATCGGAAAGCCGGGTGCGGGTTTATGCCCGGTGCGGGGCCATAGCAACGTGCAGGGTAACCGTACCATGCTGATTTACGATAAGCCCTATAAAAAGCAGTTAGATAAGCTGCAAGAAGTTTTTGGTTTCGACCCGCCGCGCGAACATGGATATGATGTGGTTGATAGCATTAAAGCCATGCATGAAGGTAAGCTTAAAGTGTTTTTTGCGATGGGTGGTAATTTCTTATCTGCCACGCCTGATACCAATTTTACTGCTGAGGCGTTGCGCAAACTCGATTTAACGGTACATGTATCGACCAAATTAAACCGCAGTCATTTGGTGCACGGTAAGGAAGCTATAATTTTACCCACCTTAGCCCGAAGCGACAAAGATATGAGCGGCGGCATTGAGCAGATAGTGAGCTGTGAAAATTCTATGGGGGTGATTCAGCAATCTAAAGGGATGCTGGAGCCCGTTTCAAACGATTTACGCAGCGAGTCGGTTATTTGTTGTGAACTAGCCAAGGCGGTGTTAGGTGAGCGCACGGTGGTTGAGTGGGATTTGTACGCAGCTGATTATGACCATGTGCGTGACGTAATTGAAAAAGTAATTCCGGGATTTGATGACTACAACGAGCGCGTACGCAAACCAGGCGGTTTTTACTTACCCAACGCACCGCGTACCGGTGATTTTGAAACAGACGATACGCCTGGCAAAATACAGTTCACGGTTACCCGTTTGCCCGAACACCGTATGGGCAAAGATGAGTATATGCTGACTACCATACGCAGCCATGACCAGTTTAATACTACTATTTACGGCTTGGAAGACCGTTACCGCGGTGTAAACGGCGAAAGGCGCGTCATCTTTATGAACGCTAAAGATATAGAGCAGGCTGGCTTCAAACCCGGCGACAAGATAGATCTGTTCAACTTATATGACGGTGTAGAGCGCATAGCGCGTTTATTTGTTATTGTAGAATACAATATACCTGAGCGGTGCACTGCAGCTTACTATCCTGAAACCAATGTATTATTTCCGATTAGCCGGGTGGCTGAAAAAAGTAATACTCCGACCACCAAGCTCATCATGATAAAGTTAAGAAAACACGAGCCCAAAGAGGCTTAAATAACAGAGGCGGCTATATAAAATTGCCGCCTCTGCTGTTTAGTTAAGGTTTTATAATAAACAGTTATCTTTTGGAATCCTGCTTGGCCAATTTATTGTCAGGCTTTAAGCTTTCCACAATGTAACCATCAAAACTGATTGAAGTACGGTTAGTAATGGTGAAGTCTGCAGACGCGTTGCCATTAGTAGATACATTCAGATAAATGTTTTGAATATACTTGGCATCTGTCGGCTTAATGATAATTAAATAATTGCCTTTTTTTCGTGCCGTAGTTTGATAACTGAAATGTGTCGAAGTAAACATAATACCGTCTTGTGTAGGATATAACGGCGGATCAAATTGCACTACACCAAAGTAGGGCAGATAGGAAATCACAGAATCGGGTTTGATGCTGATGTTATAATCGTAATTCAAATACCGATGACCGCCGCCTAATGGGTTGGCATACTGTGCAACAAAAACGAATTTTTTATTTTCAATCATGGCTTTGAATTCCGCCGCGGTTTTTTGCTTTTTGGTTTGCTGCGCTTGCACGGCATAGCTGCCGAGTAAAATAAGAGAAAGCACAGCTAAAATTTTTAACCTTTTCATAATCAATTGCTTTTATATAGTATATAACATCAAAACACAGGTTTGTTATACAATGTTTAACAAAAAAAGCCGCCTCAAAGGGCGGCTTATGAATAACAATAATTTTAAATTAAATCATGCTTACACTGCGGTTCACAAATTCAGTGAGCGCTGCACCTGTAAGCAGTCCCTGCGACAGCAACGCTAAGTCGAAGGCTTGTTTGGCTAAGCGGGCCTGGGTTTCTTCATCCGCTTCCAGCATCCGGCCTACCAATGGGTGGTTGCTGTTAACAATTACCTTGTAATTATCAGGCATGTTGCCGTAAAAGCCCATGCCGCCGCCCATAGCAGCCATATCTTTCATGCGGCGCATAAAGTCGTCCATTGTAACAGTTACCGGCAGTTCATTCGGGCTTAAGC
>CAXTCH010000124.1:0-8751 GCA_964241945.1 uncultured Mucilaginibacter sp. | reverse complement strand
CTCATAATCTTTTGGTCCCTGGTTCGAGCCCAGGTGGGCGCACTGGTGAAACCTCTTAGTTAACGCTAAGGGGTTTTGTTGTTTGAGGGCTAAAATACGGCTCTGTTAGCTGAAAAATGCAGTTTTATAAGTCTGTTGACTACTTACTTCAAATGGAATGTTTGTAATTCTATTACACTGTAGTATACAAAGGTTTTCTCATATTTTCGGTGCACAATCTGGCGCACATATTTCATATGTCATTCATAAAATATCAAGCCCAAACCGGCCTTAATGAATTTGAGGGTGAGGTGATTGAAAGTCGGGAAAAGAAAATATTTGACTTTTAAACTATGAAACAGAATGGGTAGCTTGGCAGCCTGCTCATCACTTTCTGCATGCCTTGGCTTGTTTACTCATCAGCGGAGTATTATTATTGAGGCGCCAGTAAATGCGAGCCCAAGAATAAGAGCTATGGGAAAGAGATATATAATGCAGTAGCCTAATTTAAAAATCGAATCTGAGGCGCTAAATGCGAATTATGATGCTCACGTATACTGCCTCAGCCGATTGATAAAAAGAAGCTGTATCGCGTTCCCTACTTATTTTATAAAAATAAAAACGCTGTAATATGTTTGGTCTTCCTTTTAGGTTATCTTTAACTGATAAACCTAATACAACCAAAATATGCGCTTCCTGAAAACTTACCTGATAGCCGCAGGGCTGTGGTTGTGGTGCTTGCAGACTTCTGCGCTGCAGATAGTGAAACTGGCTTCACCCAACCAACAGATCATTATGCTACTGGGTGCGGATGCTAAAGGGCTCTATTACCAGGTTACCTATCAAGGTAAACTTCTGATGGACACTTCCCGGCTCAGCTTGGTGCTCAAAGAAAGCGGAGGGTTCAGCCAGCGTTTGCAGCTGACCGCGTCTGCTACCCGGCAGCTGGCAGAAGATTATGAATTGGTAACCGGCAAGGCCAGTAAAGTGCATAGTGTGTGCAATCAGAAAGTGATTACCGTGACTGAGCTAACCGGCGCCAAACGAACCTCACGCCTGGAGTGGCGGGCGTTTAATGACGGCCTGGCTTTCCGGTATCAATTACTCCAACAAGACGGTACTCCTCAAAGCGTTACTATTACCGATGAAATCAACATGTTTAACTTCACGCAAAATCCTAAGGTTACAGCATTGTTGCTGCCCAATTATACTACGTCTCATGAAGGCTTGTATACCAAAGCAACGCTGAGTAATCTGAAAGCAGATACTTTAATGGATATGCCTGCGCTGTTTGAGTTTCCGAATCATACTTATGTATCTGTTACGGAGGCTGCACTGCACGATTATGCCGGCATGTACCTGATTAAGCACCACGGCGTAATAGAAAGTCGGTTGTCTCCGCTTCCGGGGCAGGTAGAGATCAAAGTCAAAGCCCGGCTGCCGCACAACAGCCCCTGGCGGGTACTCATGATAGGCGACCGGATAGGTGCACTGATTGAGTCCAACATCCTCACCAATCTAAATGAACCCAGTAAAATTAAAGACGTTTCCTGGCTTCAGCCCGGCAAAACCACCTTTCCGTGGTGGAACGGAAACGTGGTACCTGACACCATCAATGCGCCGGGAAATAATTATGTGACGAACATGTATTACGTAGACTTTTGCGCTAAGTATGGCATTACATATCATTCGGTAGTGGAGTATGGCTTACATGAATGGTATGTAAACGACGGCGCGGGCTTTCAGCCCGGCCCTCATGCCAACCCTTCAAAGGCAGTACCGGGGCTGGATATGCAGCAGGTATGCGACTCGGCGGCAAAGCGGGGCGTTGGCATACGGGTGTGGGTGCATTTCTATGCCCTGTATCCCAAGCTGGAACAAGCTTTTGCGCAGTACGAACAATGGGGCATCAAGGGACTGATGTGCGACTTTATGGACCGCGACGACCAAGAGATGGTCAACATGCAGGAGGAGATATTACAATGCGCTGCCAGGCATCATTTGCACCTGCAGTTTCATGGCGCATACAAGCCTACCGGCATGAACCGTACCTATCCCAATGAGTTTACACGCGAGGGTACGCTCAATTATGAGAACGACAAGTGGGGTAACCGGGTAACACCGGATTCAGATCTGGACATTATTTTTACCCGTGCCTTGGCCGGTTCCACCGATTATCACTTGGGGGGCTTTAGGGCGGCGACGCCTGCAACTTTCAGGGTACAGTATACCCGGCCGATGGTGCAGGGCACGCGCTGCCATATGCTGGCCATGTATATGGCCCTGGAAAACCCGCTGGGTATGGTATGTGATTATCCGGATGCTTACATCGGTCAGCCCGGATTTGATTTTTTGCAAAAGGTGCCCACCACCTGGGAGGAAACCCGGGTGCTGGATGGCAAGCCAGGTGAATACTTGGTTATTGCGCGCCGCAAAGGAGCAGACTGGTATATCGGCGCCATTACCAATCATGCGCCAAGAAACCTAACGACTCAGCTTAGTTTCTTGGGCAGCAAAGCCTACACTGCTGAAGTATATAGCGATGCACCCGATGCCGGCATCAATGCCAATCATCTTACCAGGGAGGTCAGGCCAGTCACCCGTCAAACGCAGCTGTTATTGACGCTGGCAGAAGGCGGAGGTCAGGTTCTGCATATCTACCCAACCCCGGGCCAATAAGTTGATAAGAATTTGATCCGCAAAGCCGGCAGGTCCGTCTTTCTTTGGCTGATTATTTGAATGCTGCTGATTCTCATATTGCTCGTTAAAACCTATTTTAGAACAAATGTCGGAATTTGTTATTGAAGGTAAACTGATAAGCAGAAGCGATTCATTTGAGGTGTTTCTTTTCATTTGGTTCTTTCCCATAGATTTATGGCGGGTGCAGCAAAATGTTCAGCGTTTGTTAAAAGCAAGCCACTGAAAGCCTTTCGAATGTATTAATCAGGCATCATCAGTGTACTTTTATCATCTATTAACATTTATACTCAACAGGTAATGGCTATACATAAAAAACTTATCGATAACGGGTTATATCTTTCGTAAAATTGAGAAAGCAATGGCACTTGGTAGTAATGTTGTAGCCTATTTTGGCTCGCAAATAGTGACACTACAACTATCAATGAAGTTTTTACGCTGCAATAACGTTTGTAAAGCAGACAGATTGATTAATGGCGTGTAAGAAAGCCTAATCCCTGAAAGTTATCTTAATGCTAAATATGGTTTTAACAGGTCAAATGCTTGCGGGTAAGCCTGTGTGTTTAACTTAAAAATGATTGTTGGAGGCTGCCTAAAATGTCCATCTGTAATGTCATTCGAAGTCTTAAGTACCTGTATGCCGCTAATCCAGTTTACATCCACCACCTTCTTTCTGAAAGCTTTAGCATTAATTACATACTCTATGCCCTGAACACTTAAGAGGTAAATTGGCTGTGCCTTAAAGTTGGCATTGGTGAGTAATGGCATGCAGACTGTGTGAAAGGACATATAATCTGACGGCTTCACGGGCTGTTGCGCCGCTGCTTTACAAGTGAACAAGGCTACAAAGAAGAGGATTAGGAGGTGCTTCATAATGCAGCATTTGTAAGGGTTTTGTCTTTAAGCGTACGGTAACGCTTTCTCACATTCAGGTAACCCATTACCAGTAGCAGGATGCCACCGGGCACAGCAATGAAGCGGCCGGCTATTCTCTCTCTGCGCTCATGTTCTTCTTTGGAGTATGCGATGCCAATAGCGGTGTTGATCTGGTAGATTTCGTAATTAACACTTAGCGTACGCGATTGGCTATAGTATATCGTTATGGGTGTTCCGGTGTGTAGCAAAGCTCGTATAGATTGGTACTCTTGTGAGGACCGGTATAGTGAATACTCACGCTCATCCCCCAGTAGTTTGATGGTAAGGTTAGAGCCGTTGTTCTTGTTGGGGGTAAGTTCTGCTGAGGAGACGGTACCTGTTGCCTTGCCTGCCTTGTTCAGGTCAATATTGGTCAAACTCATGGAGATACCTACAATCAATGTAGCGGTTGCCAGGAAAAGAGCGGAAGCGGCATGTACAACGATTTTAAACATTTGCTTAAAGTGAAAAGGTGTTAAGCTGTTTTGAGCCCTAAAGATAATACGCCCTGATAAGCAATGACGGATTTGATTTTTTGCATCCTGCCGCTAAGACAAGCGCCACAAATAGCTGGTAAATAAATTTATGCATAAGGTTAAATCTGCTGCAATATACATCACTTCTATAAAATTCGCAATTAAGCTCTATCAATTGTTTTGGATGATAGGCAACACTTTCTCTTTTCTCGTTGTATACTGCGGGCTGAGCCACTGCTGGCGAATGTATTATTTGTGCTCATAGCACATACCGGACAAGCGGCCTTGGAGCCTTAAAGTAAAGCATTATATCCGTATTGCGTAAACCTTTATGGTTAGCGATTGTATGGATAAACAGGCACAAGGTTGCTCTCCTTTACACAGCAGGTCAACTCCATACGGTTATGAAAGCAAGCAACACGCCATTTTATGTGATGGAATTTTTAAGCATCGCAGGCTTTGTGCTAACCGGGGCGCTGATGAACATAATTCTTGAAAATGCCGCTTCCCCGTTGAACCATACAGTGCTTGTTTATCTCCCCTTTTTGCGCCGGGTAATATTAGGCGTTGCGTTAGCACTATATTTATGGTTTGCCACTAAGGCTGCCAGTGAGCTCTCGGGGGCGCATGCCAACCCGCTCACCACATGGGCGCATTTCCGGCTTGGCAACATATCGTTAGGGAATACCATTGCCTACATCGGAAGCCAGTTTGCCGGAGCAATGGCCGCAGTGTTGCTGCTAAAGCTGACCATGCCTGCCCTTTTCGGAGCTCATCCGCTCAATTACAGCTTATCGGCGCCCCAGGCTACGTATAATTTGTTAAATGCTTATACCGCTGAGTTTATAATCAGCTTTATTTTCATTACCTGCCTGCTATTCAGCATGAGCGCCGGGAGGCTGGAGAAATATTCATCGGGTATAGCATGCGTATTAATTTGCCTCTTCTTTGTTTTTGAACAGCCTTACTCCGGCATGAGCCTCAATCCGGCCCGTTCATTTGCCGGGGCATGGGCCGCAGGCAGGTGGACCGAGATCTGGGTATACTTTACCGGTCCGGTCATCGGCATGTTGCTGGCAACCGAGAACTTTGTTCTATGGCAACGGTATTCAAGGTATCTTACCCGAAGCAAGTATTTGCCTGAAGGTGCCGCACCGAAACGATTTTGGTTCACCAAAGATATCCCGCATTATCCTAAAAAAGCTGCACAATAGGGGACAACTACGGGTTATATCACCGGATGATATTGTGTTTCCTGCTATAAGGTGCGTTGCAGTACTCATAAGATATTAATACAGGCGGGTACAACGCAATATAAAGGTCGTAGTCTTTGATAAGCAATTAAAAACATTAAAGCCACCTTCAAGTAACAATTGAACCACATTCGATGATAAAGTTTGTATGCCTCTTAACAGAAGGAGCTTACTTTCTTACTGTCATTCAAAATCCATTTTCTTTTTTATTGGAACGGATGTTCCGTAATGTGAATATATTTGGAACGTTCATTCCTGATAAAACAGTGAACACCTTATATCATGAAAAAATTAGAAAATAAAGTAGCCGTAATAACCGGTGCATCCAAAGGAATAGGTGCAGGTATTGCCAAAAGTCTGGCCGAAGCAGGCGCTGCCGTAGTAGTTAACTATGCATCAGCTAAAGACGGTGCGGAGAAAGTGGTAGCTGAAATTGTAAACAACGGCGGCCGTGCCGTGGCCATACAAGGCGATGTGGCTAAGGTGGCAGATGTAGAACGTATATTCAACGAAACTGAAAAAGCTTTTGGCAAAGCCGACATACTGGTTAATAACGCCGGCGTTTACAAATTCGGTGCAATTGAAGACATTAATGAAGAGGATTTTCATCATCAGTTTAATATCAATGTGCTTGGATTGCTTTTAGCTACACAGGGTGCGGTTAAACACTTTGGCAACAAAGGCGGCAGCATCATAAATATCGGTTCTGCAGTTACGGCCATTACGCCGCCCGGAAGTTCGATTTATACCGCGACCAAAGCCTCTGTTGATTCCATTACTCAGGTATTATCTAAAGAACTTGGTCACCAAAAAATTCGTGTGAACTCTATCAATCCGGGAATGGTTGAAACCGAAGGTGCTCATGCGGCGGGCTTTATCGGCAGTGATTTTCATGCCAACGCCGAAAAAACTGCCCCGCTCGGGCGTATCGGTCAGCCGAATGATATTGCACCGATTGCCGTGTTCCTGGCCTCCGATGAATCGGGCTGGTTAACCGGGGAAACGCTGATTGCCAGCGGCGGTATACGTTAACCCATGCAAATTTTGTAAATTGCCCGCTCAAAGCGGGCTTTTGTAGTTTATGGGCAGAACTAAAGATTTTGACGAACAGCAGGTGCTGCAAAAAGCGGTACGCCTTTTTTGGGGAAAGGGCTACAATGGCACTTCGATGCAGGAACTGGTGGACGGCCTGGGAATCAGCCGTTCCAGCTTGTATGATACTTTTGGCGATAAACACCAGCTGTATTTGAAAGCGCTTGAAGCTTACCAGCAGCAGTATGGAAACCAGCTATGTAAACTCTCCCGTAAAGCAGTTTCTGCCCGGGCGGCTGTACAAAGTTTGCTGGAAATGGTAGTGGCGGAGTTGCTTGGCGATGAGCAGCGCAAGGGGTGCTTTGTAGTTAATGCCGGTATTGAGCTGGCCAGCCATGATCAGCAGGTAAATAAGCTGGTTTGTGACACCGAACAGCAGCTGGAAGAAGCATTTATAAAAATCATTCACCAGGGGCAGGAAAAAGGCGAAGTCGGCAAAGAAAAGGATGCCCGGGCGCTGGCTCGATTTTTTAATAATACCGTTAAGGGTATGCAGGTATCGGTAAAGTCTACCAACGACCGCCGGTTTTTTGATGACGTTATCAGCACAGCGCTAACTGTGCTTGCCTGAGCTACCCAGGTTGAGATGTTACTGAATTAAATTGAGGCTGCCTGTGGGTTCTCTTAAGTGCTTTTATCCCTACTTGCAATGTGACCGCCGCAAACTCCTCAGTCCCAAATGCCGTTTTGTTCAGTTAAGATAACAGGCAGCCCATCGGTTACCAGTATGGTATGTTCATGCTGAACGGCGAAACCACCTTTATCGGCTATCATGGTAAATCCATCTGAAAGCTGTACCGCCCAGGTAGAGTTGGTGGTAATAAATGTTTCTACCGCTACTACACTATTCTTTTTAAACCGCCGTTGGTCCAGCCGGTCTTTATAATTCAAAATGCTGTCTGGCTGTTCATGCAGCCCTCTGCCTACACCATGGCCGCCTAAATTCTTTATCACTTTATACCCGCTTTTTTTGGCCTCTCTTTCAATTAAATCTCCGATTTCATTAATCTTTACACCTCCCTTAATATGTGCAATCGCTTTTTTGAGTACGGCACGTGAGGCATCAACAAGGTGTTGCTGGCGGTGAATATCCGCACCCATGATGATCGAACCGCCATTGTCGGACCAGTAACCGTTCAATTCAGCAGAGACATCCACATTCAGCAGATCACCTTCCTGAATAATTCTTTCTGAAGGTATACCGTGGCATACTTCGTTGTTAACACTGATGCAGGTGTGCCCCGGAAATTTGTACACCAGATAGGGCGCCGACTGAGCGCCGAATTCTTTAAGCAATTGACCGCCGTAGTCGTCTAACTCCCGGGTGCTCATTCCGGGGCGGGCATAGGCATGCATTTTTTTCAGGGTTAAGGCAACGGCTTCGCTTGCCGTTTTCATACCTTCAAGATCTTTCTCGTTCGTTATCGTCATAAATTCCGGCTTTTAAACGCTTTACAAAAATACGAGCGAACGGAGACGGTAGATAGTATAACTTAGACATTTGGGATTTCATGAGGATGATTTCGGTACTTTTGCAGTATGCCTATTAATTTCTTTAAATATATAGTCTGCCCGGATGATGCTAATGTGACCAAATGGATGCCTTCTGACGATTTGAAAGATATTGTGGAGGGCTACTATGTGTTTCAGGCGCAACCTTTTAACGGTAGGCAGTTGTTTTTTAACGATGGCTATCCGGTGATTGCATTTATGCAAACCGAGAATGAAAAAACAAAAATACTGGCTGATGGCCAGGTGAAGTGGGTAGGCAGCTCTTGGGTATGCGGAGGCCTGTTGAAAAATATTTACTGTGAAACGCGCACCGCATTCAATAATGTTTTGGTGGTCCGCTTTTATCCGGGCACTTTTTTCAAACTGTTTACTATCAGCGATAACTGTTTTGAACGGACCCAGATTTATGATTTGCTGGAAATAGCGGGGGATAGCTTCGAAGCATTGAATGCCGCTTATTACGGTTCATCTTCTTTTGAAGAACGCATAGAAATCATCAACGGTTTTCTTTCTGAAAAAACAGGCTTGCATGACTACCCAAAGGTGCTGACTGACATTCTGCACTATATCGACCGGCAGAATGTGTTAACTGTTAAAGAGCTATTAAAGGGATGTGCTTACCCACTGAACTACAAATGGCTGGAAAGAAACTTTAAGAAGCATTTAGGCATTTCCCCTAAAAATTATCTTCTCATCAGGCGCTTTTTAAACGCATATCTGGATATGCTTTCATGTACTTCAAAAGAGCTGCTGCAAATTGCTGTCGACAATGGCTATTACGACGATAATCATCTGATAAAAGACTTCCGGAAATTTTCAGGGCTTTC